>NZ_DKJX01000096.1:0-108652 GCF_002454935.1 Massilia sp. UBA6681 | reverse complement strand
CGTGGGCAGGGCAAAGTAGTCCGGTGGACTACTTTGCCCTGCCCACGCGTTCAAATCATCGTCGCGCTGTTGCGCAACGACAACAATTTATTCCAGGTTCTGCACCTGCTCGCGCATCTGCTCGATCAGCAGCTTGAGCTCCATCGACGCATCCGCCAGCTCCTTGACCGAGGCCTTGGCGCCCAGCGTGTTCGCTTCGCGGTTCAGTTCCTGCATCATGAAGTCGAGGCGCTTGCCGACCTGGCCGCCCTTCTTGAGGATGTGACGGGTCTCGTTCAGGTGGGCCGACAGGCGCGACAGCTCTTCCGAGACGTCGATGCGGATGCCGTACAGCGTCACTTCCTGGCGAATACGCTCCAGCACTTCCTGGCGCGTCAGGGTCGACGGGTTGCCGTGTCCGGCCAGGCCCAGCGCGTCCTGCATGCGCTCGATGGCCTTTTGCTGGAACTGCGCGATCACCTGCGGGATGAGCGGGGTGATGCGCTTGACGATCGCTTCCATCGCGTCGATCCGCGACAGCAGCATCGTCGCCAAAGCCGCGCCTTCGCGCCTGCGGCTGTCGACGAAAGCGGCCACGGTGGTGGCGGTGAGGGCGGCGACATCAAGCTGCAGCGACTCCTGGCCCACGGTCGACTCTTCGATCACGCCGGGCCAGCGCAGCAGTTCGGCCACCGTCATCTGCGCCGCCTGGGCGAAATGCCTGGTGACTTCAGCCTGCAGGCGTGCGAGGTCGGCCAGCAGTTCCTGGTTGAGCACTTGCGAGCCGCCCGCGGTCTTGCGGCCGAAGGACAAGCGCACCTCGACCTTGCCGCGCGTGATGGCGGCCATGATGGCGGCGCGCAGGTCGGGTTCCAGCGCGCGCAGTTCGTCGTTGATGCGGAACTGGAGGTCGAGGAAGCGCGAATTGACGCTCTTGATCTCGATCGTGAGGGTGCCGGCAGCGCTTTCGCTGGTGGCAACCGCATAACCTGTCATGCTTGAAATGCTCAAAGATTTCCCCGTCTTTTTTATTCTTTAGATACCTCGAGAACCGTCAGGGGCTGATCGAGGTGGCCTTTACAAAGGCAACATTTATCCCACACAATCGCCCTGTTAAGCAAGGACTCTAATGGCCGCACAGAATAATGCCCCCCTGCCTGATGGCCTGGAAATTGCCGGATATCGCATTGTAAAGAAAATTGCGTCCGGCGGGTTCAGTATTGTTTATCTGGCATATGACGCCGAGGGCAACGCGGTCGCCATCAAGGAATACCTGCCCAGTCAGCTCGCCTTGCGCGCGCCGGGCGAACTGATACCAGTCGTTTCCAAGCCCAATCTACCGGTATTCCGCATCGGCCTGAAGTGCTTCTTCGAAGAGGGGCGGGCGCTGGCCCGGATCGTCCATCCGAACGTGGTGCGGGTGGTGAACTTCTTCCGCGCCCACGAAACGGTCTACATGGTGATGGCCTACGAATCCGGCCACACCCTGCAGGATCACATCGCCCGCCTGCACGCCAGGGGCAGCCGCATGGGCGAAGCCTCGATCCGCCAGCTGTTCAACGGGGTGTGCGCCGGCGTGCGCGAAGTCCACGCCAACAAGCTGCTGCACCTCGACCTGAAACCGGCCAACATCTACCTGCGCGTAGATGGCTCGCCGCTGCTGCTCGACTTCGGCGCAGCGCGCCAGACCATCAACCTGGATGCGCCGATGCTGGCGCCGATGTACACCCCGGGCTTCGCGGCGCCCGAGCTGTACGGCAGGGCGGCCACGCTCGGGCCCTGGACCGACATCTACAGCATCGGCGCAGCCATGTATGCTTGCATGACGCGCAGCATGCCGCCCCCGGTCGAGGCACGCAAGGACGAGGACAAGACCGAGGCGCAGTTCGCCAAGATCGCCGGCAGCTATTCGCCCGAGCTGGTCGAGATGGTGCGCGCGTGCATGGCGCTCGATCCCTTGAGCCGGCCGCAGAGCGTGTTCTCGATGCAGAAGGTGCTGCAGGCGGCGCCGACGCTGGCGCCGCAGCTGGACGCCGCCGAAGAAGCGCCGGCGCGGGCCGGAGGATGGCGCGGCCTGGTTGGGCGCTTTGGCCGCAAGGCCAGTCATTAAGAAATCGGAGGCAGCATGCAGTTTTCCGTCTACCAGCAGACCCACATCGGCGGGCGCAAGGTCAACCAGGACCGGATGGGCTACAGCTTCACGCGCGACGCGCTGCTGCTGGTGCTGGCCGACGGCATGGGCGGACACATGGCAGGCGAGATCGCCGCGACCATCGCGCTGCAGACCCTGTCGATGATGTTCCGCATGCAGGCCAAGCCCTATGTGAAGAAGCCCGAGCGCTTCCTGGAAGAGGCCTTGAACCAGGCCCACTGGGACATCCTGGCCTATGCGGAGCGTCACAAGCTGCCGGAGACGCCGCGCACCACGGTGGTGGCCTGCCTGGTGCAGCACAACTGCGCCGTGTGGGCGCACTGCGGCGACTCGCGCCTGTACTGGGTGCGCCGCAACCAGGTGCTGGCGCGCACGCGCGACCATTCGCACCTGGAATACCTGATCGAGCGCGGCAAGGCGCTTGAGTCCGAGCGCAACACCCATCCGGACCGCAACAAGCTGTACAACTGCCTCGGCGCGGGCCAGGCGCCGAAGATCGACATCTCGCGCCAGGCCAGCCTGGAACCGGGAGACACCCTGCTGCTATGCTCCGATGGCCTGTGGGGCATGCTGCCCGAGACCGAGATCGTGCACCGGCTGTCCACCTCCACCATCGTGCAGGCGGTGCCGGACATGGTGGCGATGGCCGCCGCGATCGGCGGCGCCCGCGCCGACAACACGACGGCCCTGGCGATCACCTGGCAGGGCGCGGACGCCAAGGGCAGCCTGTCGCCCGACGTGATCTCGACCCAGATGCTGCCGGAGGACGAGGTCAGCTCGACCATCACCGCCGGGCAGCCGCTGCCTGCCGGTGCGGATGCCTTCGACGAAGACGAAATCGAAAAAGCGATTGCCGAGATCCGCGAGGCGATCGAGAAATCCTCCCAATTACTTAAATAAGGATTCCCATGACGTTTGCACAACGCCCGAGCGGCCGCGCGGTCGACCAGCTGCGCAGCATCCGCATCACCCGCCAGTACACCAAGCACGCCGAAGGCTCGGTGCTGATCGAGTGCGGCGACACCAAGGTGATCTGCACTGCCAGCATCGAAGAGAAGGTGCCGGGCTTCCTGAAGGGCAAAGGGCAGGGCTGGCTGACGGCGGAGTACGGCATGCTGCCGCGTTCGACGCACACGCGCATGGACCGCGAAGCCGCGCGCGGCAAGCAGACCGGCCGCACCCAGGAGATCCAGCGCCTGATCGGCCGCTCGCTGCGCGCCGCCTTCGACCTGGAAGCCTTTGGCGAGCGCACCCTGCACCTGGACTGCGACGTGATCCAGGCCGACGGCGGCACCCGCACCGCCTCGATCACCGGTGCGATGGTCGCCGCCTACGACGCCTTCAGTGCGCTCGCGGGACAGGGCCTGGTCCCGGCGGTGCCGGTGAAGCACTTCGTGGCGGCGATCTCGGTCGGCGTGTACCAGGGAACGCCGGTGCTGGACCTGGACTACGTCGAGGATTCGGCTTGCGACACCGACATGAACATCGTGATGACGGACCAGGGGCATTTCATCGAGGTGCAGGGTACGGCCGAGGGGGCCGCGTTCGACCGTGTGGGGATGAATCGGCTGCTGGACCTGGGGCAGCTGGGGATTACGGAGTTGATCAGGTTGCAGAAACAGTCGTTGGGATTGGTTGGCTGATTCAGGGATTCGACTTCGATGAAAAACTTGGAGGGAATAATGCCAGTGGCATTATTCCCGCCTGCGCGGGAAGTCATGGGCGCCAGTAGCGCGCATGACGTGCTGGAGATTGTGGCCACAAACACATGAACGTCGTTCCCGCGCAGGCGGGAACCCAATTTCGTACCGCACCCACCGAAGCATGCTTTAGCCCGACGCGCTAAAATACCCACCCTCCGCATCACCCACACCCTCGAGCCCTCCATGACCCAACGCCTGATCCTCGCCTCCAACAACGCCGGCAAACTGAAGGAATTCGCCCAGCTCCTCGAACCCATCGGTTTCGAGCTGCACCCGCAGGGCGAATTCAATGTCCCGGAAGCGGAAGAGCCTTTCGGCACCTTCGTGGAAAACGCGCTGGTCAAGGCCCGCCACGCTTCGCGCCTGACCGGCCTGCCGGCCCTGGCGGACGACTCGGGCGTGTGCGTCAACGCGCTCGGCGGCGCGCCGGGCGTCTACTCGGCCCGCTTTGCCGGCGAGCCGAAATCCGATGCCCGCAACAACGAGAAGCTGGTTGCCGACCTGGCCAGCCACGCCGACAAGTCGGCCTATTACTATTGCGTGCTGGTCTACGTGCGCCACGCCGACGACCCGCAACCGGTCATCGCCGACGGCCAGTGGCATGGCGAGATCATCGAGACCCCGCGCGGCGCCAACGGCTTCGGCTACGACCCGCACTTCCTGATTCCTGCGCTCGGCAAGACCACCGCCGAGCTCGACCCGGCCGTGAAGAACGCCCACTCGCACCGCGGCCAGGCCCTGCGTGCACTGGTAGAAAAACTGAAATGATCCCGATTAAAGTCGCCGGTTCAGATCTTGGGAAAATCGCCGGCGAATCGCGCTCTCCCGCCGCCACCGCCCTGCAGTATCTGCAGTCGGGCGCGCTGAACCTGACGGTCCTGCCGCCGCTGTCGCTCTACATCCACTTCCCGTGGTGCGTGCGCAAGTGCCCGTATTGCGACTTCAACTCGCACGAGGCCAAGGGCGAGCTGCCGGAAAAGGAATACCTCGACGCCGTGCGCCTCGACCTGGAGCAGTCGCTGCCCATGATCTGGGGCCGCAAGATCCACACCATCTTCATCGGCGGCGGCACGCCCAGCCTGATGTCGGCGGCCGGGCTGGATCGCCTGATGTCCGACGTGCGCACCCTGCTGCCCCTGGCGCTGGACGCCGAGATCACGATGGAAGCCAACCCCGGCACCTTCGAGGCCGAACGCTTCACCTCCTACCGCGAGAGCGGCATCAACCGCCTGTCGATCGGCATCCAGAGCTTCAACGGTGCCCACCTGAAGGCGCTGGGCCGCATCCACGACGAGCTTGAGGCCCTGCGCGCGGTGGAGATCGCGCGCTCTACGTTTGACAACTTCAACCTCGACCTGATGTTCGCGCTGCCGGGGCAGAGCCTCGACGAGGCAAGGCGCGACCTGCAGACGGCGCTGTCCTTCGCCCCGCCGCACCTGTCGATGTACCACCTGACGATGGAACCGAACACGGTCTTCGCAAAGTACCCGCCGGTCCTGCCCGACGACGATCTAAGTGCCGACATGCAGGACATGATCCTGGAAGCGACGGCCGCGGCGGGCTACCGGCACTACGAGGTCTCGGCCTACGCCAGGGAAGGCCGCCAGGCCAAGCACAACCTGAACTACTGGCAGTTCGGCGACTATCTCGGCATCGGCGCCGGCGCGCATTCGAAGATCTCCTTCCCGCACCGCGTGCTGCGCCAGGCGCGCTACAAGCAGCCGGGCTCCTTCATCGAGGCGGCCAGGCGCGGCAACCCGGTGCAGGAAGAGCACGAGATCGCACGCGGCGACATGGGCTTCGAGTTCATGCTCAACGCCTTGCGCCTGGTCGACGGCTTCGATCCGAACCTGTTCGCCGAGCGCACCGGCATGAGCATCAGCGCGATTGCCAAGGCGCTGAACGAGGCGGAAGGCAAGGGACTGCTCTACCGTGATCACAAGCTCATCAAGCCGACCGAGCTTGGGCAGCTTTTCTTGAACGACCTGCAGGAGATGTTCCTGGGGGCCTGACGCAAGGATATGTGGCTATGCGGGTGCGTAGGGTGGACGGCTTTTTTTGATCTGGTCCACTGGACCAGATCACTCCGCGCGTTCAGCTCCGGCATGCGCTGCCACTGCGCGTCCGTAAGTTGAACGCGCGGTCGGCAGAGCCGACCACCCTACAAAACCTCAGGTTGTTGCCGCGCCAGCGAGCGACTCCATGGTCCGCGCCAGCCCCCTAACCACGCGCGCCATGCTCGCATAGTCCAGCTTGTCCGGGGTGTCCTCCGCGGTGTGGTAGTAGGGGTAGCGCAGGAAGGCGGTGTCGGTGATCATCAGGGCCGGGTAGCCGTGCCGGTTGTACGAAGAATGGTCCGACAGCGTCACGCCCATCACGTGGGCCGGCGCCGCCAGGCCTTCGGCCGGGAAATCCGACTGGGCCTTGAAGGCCGCCAGGGCCTGGCGCACCAGGGCCGAGGATTCGAGCGTGCCCACGAAGGCGATGAAGTTGCCGGTGCTCGGGTAGTGCTTCTCCAGCCCCGGCGGCAGCTTCTGGCTGTTCTGCGCCTGCGAATACCAGCCGATCGTCTCCAGGATCAAGGCCCCTTCCACATTGTGTCCGTTCTTCTTGAGGTCGCGGGCATGCTGCATGCTGTCCATCTCTTCGCCCATGAACCAGGGCGGTTCCTCGTTGACGAAGAAGACGAACTTCACTTCAGTGCCGCGGCTCGGCTGCATGGTCTTGAGCAGGCGCGCCAGTTCCAGCACGGCGGCGGTGCCGCTGCCGTTGTCGTTGGCGCCCGGGGCGCCGCGCGCGGAATCGTAGTGGGCGCCGACGATGAAGATGCGCGCCGGTTTCGCACCCGGCGCGGTGTTCGATACCGAGACCTCGATGTTGCGTACCTTCTGGCCGCCGGCCTCGTACTCCTGGCGGCGCAGGCGGTAGCCGTAGCCCTCCAGTGTGGTTTCGATGTGGCGCGCGGCCTGTTCCAGTTCGCGCGGCGTTGCGGTATTGTGTTCTGGGGAGGCGATGGCCTCGACGTGCGTGCGCAGGCGGGCGGAGAGCTCCGGGGCAGGGGCGGCGGAATCGGTTTCCAAGGTCAGTGTCGCCAGCGCGATCGCCAGCAGGATCGCGATGAGGATTTTCCAGTGTGAGCGAGCGAATTTGCGCATGGCAGTCGGGCGGCAAGCCCCCAAGCGTTCATGCGTTCAGTGTAGCCATTTGTGCAAACCGGCAGCGCTTCGATTCCGCGTTTCAATTCAAACCACGGGGTCAGGTCTGACAATCGGACACGGGCTGAACAATGCAGCACGGTAATGCTCGAGTTCGTGTCCGAATGTCAGACCTGACCCCCGCCCGGTGACCCCCGCCCGGACCCTGACCGCAAAAAAAATCGGGCCGCGAACGGCCCGATTTCGAATGAAGCGAACTGCGCTCAGCGCGCCGCCACCGGCGTGGCCGGCTCGGTCCATCCGCCACCCAGCACGCTGTACAGCGTGACCTGGTTCTGCAGGCGCTGCAGGTTGGCCTGCACCGCCGCCTGCTGCGCCTGGAACAGCGCGCGCTGGGCATCGAGCAGCTCGAGGTAGCTGGCCGCGCCGTTACGGTAGCGCAGGTCGGCCAAGTTGAAGCGGTCGGCTTCCGCCTCGGCCACCGCGCGCTGCGCACGCAGCTGCTCGCTGAAGGTCGACTGCCCGGCCAGCGCGTCCGCCACTTCGCGGAACGCGGTCTGGATCGAGCGCTCGTACTGCGCCACCGCGATGTCGCGGCCGGCGCGGGCCGAGCCCAGCACCGCGGTGTTGCGGCCGTAGTCGAAGATCGGCAGGATCGCCTGCGGCGCGAAGCTCCAGCCGTAGGTGCCGGACTTGAACAGGCCCGACAGCTCGGTGCTGGCGCTGCCCACGCTGCCCGTCAGGGTGATGCGCGGGAAGAAGTTGGCGCGCGCCGCACCGATGTTGGCGTTGGCGGCGATCAACTGCTGCTCGGCCGCACGGATGTCCGGGCGGTTGGCCAGCAGGTCCGAAGGCAGGCCGGCCGGCAGGTCGGGCAGCTCGGTCGAGGCCAGGGTGGCGCCGGCGGCCGCGGTCGGCGGTACCGGGGTGCCCACCAGCAGGGTCAGCAGGTTCAGGTCCTGCGCGCGCTGGCGCTGCTGCGCCGCGAGCGTGGCCAGCGCGGTTTCCACCAGCGAGCGCGCCTGCTGCAGCTCGAAGCGCGAAGCCACGCCGTTGTCGAAGCGCAGCTGGGTCAGGCGCAGCGATTCCTGGCGCGTGCCCAGGGTCTGCTGGGTGATTCCCAGGAGCTCTTCGTCGGCCAGCAGCTGCAGGTAGACGTTGGCCACCGACGAGATCAGGCTGATCTGCGCCGACTTGCGCGCTTCCTCGGTTGCCAGGAACTGCGCCAGCGCGGCTTCCGACAGGTTGCGCACGCGGCCGAACAGGTCCAGCTCAAAGGCTGAAACCGAGAAGCCCGACTGGTACAGGCTGTTGATCGGCTGGTCTTCGCCGGTGGTCTGGCGTGAGCCAGTGATCCCCAGGCCTACGGTCGGCAGGCGGTCGGCGCGGCTGATGCGGTATTGCGCACGGGCCTGTTCGATGTTGGCGATCGAGACGCGCAGGTCGCGGTTGTTGACCAGGGCCTGGTCGATCAGGCCGCGCAGGCGCGCGTCCGGGAAGAAGCGCTGCCACGCGATGCTTGCGGGCGCCTCGTTCGCCACCTGGGCGGCCGGGGCGCTGGCCGGCTTGGCCAGTTCAGGGAAGGCCTCGGCCACCGGCGCCGCGGGGCGCTCGTACTTCGGCGCCAGCGACATGCAGCCTGCCAGCATCATTGCCAGTGCCAGCGGAGTCAGTTTTTTCATTGTTTGGATCATGGTTGTTTTCCTTCGACGACCGTGGCCGCGTCAGCATGGTGCGCGTACTTGTCCTGCTGGCGCTTGCTGCCCTTGAACAGCTTGCGCACCACGACGAAGAACAGCGGCACGAACAGCACGCCCAGGGTGGAAGCCGTCATCATACCGCCCATCACGCCGGTACCGATCGCACGCTGCGATGCCGAGCCGGCGCCGCCCGCGATCACCAGCGGCAGCACGCCGAGGATGAAGGCCAGCGAGGTCATGATGATCGGGCGGAAGCGCAGGTGCGCCGCCTCGATCGCCGCTTCCATCGGCGACTTGCCCTGCGCCTGCAGGTCTTTCGCGAATTCGATGATCAGGACCGCGTTCTTCGCCGCCAGGCCGACGATGGTCACCAGGCCGATCTTGAAGTACACGTCGTTCGGGTAGCCGCGCATCATGGCAGCCAGCACCGCGCCCAGGATACCGAAAGGCACCACCAGCAGCACCGACACCGGGATCGACCAGCTTTCATACAGCGCCGCCAGGGCCAGGAAGATCGCCAGCAGCGAGAAGGCCATCAGGATGCCCATGGTGCCGCTGGAGAGCTGTTCCTCGCGCGACTGGCCGGTCCATTCGAACGCGAAGCCCGCCGGCAGCTTGCCCGCCAGGCGCTCCATCTCGGCCAGCGCGTCGCCGGTCGAGTAGCCCGGCTTGGCGTCGCCCGAGATGCTCATCGCCGGATAGCCGTTGTAGCGCAGGGTCTGCATCGGACCGGTCACCCACCGGGTGGTGGCGAACGAGGACAGCGGTACCGGCTGGCCCTGGACGTTGAGCGCATTGATGCGCAGCAGGTCGTCCGGCTGCATGCGGTCTTTCGCATCGGCCTGCACCACGACGCGCTGCAGGCGGCCGGCGTTCGGGAAGTCGTTCACGTAGGCCGAGCCCAGCGAAGTCGAGATCGCGGTGTTGATCGCGTCGAAGGTGACGCCCAGCGCCTGCGCCTTGTCGCGGTCGATGTCCAGGCGAACCTGCGGCGCGTCTTCCAGGCCTTCCGGACGCACGCCGGTCAGGATCGGGCTCTGCGCGGCCATTCCCAGCAGCTGGTTGCGGGCCGCCAGCAGGGCCTCGTGGCCGTTGCCGCCGCGGTCCTGCAGGCGGAAGCTGAAGCCGGTGCCGCGGCCCAGTTCCGGGATCGGCGGCGGCGACAGCGCGAAGATGAAGGCGTCGCGGATGCCCGACAGGCCGCCGATGATGCGGTTGGCCACCGACTGGGCGTCCGAACCCGCGCCCTTGCGCTCGTCCCAGTCCTTCAGCGGAATGAAGGCCAGGGCCATGTTCTGGCCGGCGCCCGAGAACGAGAAGCCCAGCACGCTGACCATGTTGGCCACTTCCGGCTGCTTCATGATGAAGTTTTCGGCGGTGGCCATCACTTCGCTGGTGCGCTCCAGCGTCGCGCCCGGCGGCAGCTGGATGTTGGCGATGACGTAGCCCTGGTCTTCGTTCGGCAGGAAGGAATTCGGCATGCGGGTGAAGAACAGCGTCACCAGGCCGCAGACCAGCACGAAGGCCACCAGGCCGCGGCCCGAGTGGCGGATCAGCTTGCCGACCCAGCCTTCATAGCCCTTGGCGGTGGCGCCGAACTTGCGGTTGAACCAGCCGAAGAAGCCGCGCTTCTCGTGGTGATGGCCGGCCGCGACCGGTTTCAGGAAGTGCGCGCACAGCGCCGGCGTCAGGGACAGCGCCAGGAAGGCCGAGAAGGCGATCGAGGACACCATGACGACGGAGAACTGGCGGTAGATGTTGCCCACCGCGCCGCCGAAGAAGGCCAGCGGCACGAACACCGACATCAGGACCACGGTCACGCCGATGATGGCGCCGGAGATCTGGCCCATGGCCTTGCGGGTCGCTTCGAGCGGCGGCAGGCCTTCCTCGGACATGATGCGTTCGACGTTCTCGACGACCACGATGGCGTCGTCGACCACGATACCGATCACCAGCACCATGCCGAACATGGTCAGCACGTTGATCGAGTAGCCCAGCGCCAGCAGCGTGCCGAGCGAACCCAGCAGGGCGACCGGCACCACGATGGTCGGGATGATCGTGTAGCGGAAGTTCTGCAGGAACAGGTACATCACCAGGAACACCAGCACCAGCGCTTCGACCAGGGTATGCAGCACCTGCTCGATCGAGATGTCGATGAACTTCGAGCTGTCGAAGGGCACGGTGGCCTTCACGCCGGGCGGGAAGAACTTCGACAGTTCGTCCATGCGCTGCTTCACCAGGCGCGCGGTTTCCAGCGCGTTGCCGGACGGCGCCAGCTGCACGCCGATACCGGTGGACGGCTTGCCGTTCAGGCGCGCCGAGGTGCCATAGGCCTGGGCGCCGATTTCGATGCGGGCCACGTCCTTCAGGCGCACGGTCGAGCCGTCCGGGTTCGCGCGCAGCACGATGTTGCCGAACTGTTCGACGGTGGAGAGCTGGCCGGTGACGACCACGGTCGCGGTGATTTCCTGGCCTTTCGCCAGCGGCAGTTCGCCGATGGTGCCCGAAGCCACCTGGGCGTTCTGGCTGCGGATCGCGTTGTTGACGTCGGCCGGGGACAGGCGGTAGCCCACCAGCTTGGCTGGGTCGATCCAGACGCGCATGGCGCGCTCGGTACCGAACAGCTGCGCGGTGCCGACGCCCTTGATGCGCTGGATTTCAGGCAGCACCGTGCGCGAGGCGTAGTCGCCCAGCGCGATCGGATCCCACTTCGGATCGTCCGACGAGAGGATGGTAAACAGCAGGAAGTTCGCGCGCACCTTGTCGACGCGCACGCCTTGCTGGTTCACCGCCGCCGGCAGGCGCGGGGCCGCGCGCGACAGGCGGTTCTGCACGTCCACCTGCGCGAGCTCGGGGTTGGTGCCGGTTTCAAAGGTCAGGGTGATCGAGCCGCTGCCGTTGGCGGTGCTGCTCGATTCCATGTAGACGAGGCCTGGCGAACCGTTCATCTCGCGTTCGATGACGGAGATGACCGAGTCTTCCAGGGTCTGTGCCGAGGCGCCCGGATAGGCGGCATTGATCACGATCGATGGCGGAGCCACGTTCGGATACTGGGCGACCGGCAGCTGGGTGATCGAGACCGCGCCGATCACCATGATGAACAGCGCGATCACCCACGCGAAAATTGGGCGGTCAATGAAAAAACGTGCCATGAATTAGTCCTGTTCTTTTCCTGCAGCAGCTCAGTTACGCGTCGAGGCGGCTGCCGGCGCGGCGCCGGCGGTGGAGCCCGACGGGGCCGAAGCAGGCAGCTGGCGCGCGTTGTTGGCGGCGGCCTGGCCGGCATTGGCGGTGGCCGGCGCCGGCGCTGCGCCCGGCGCGGACGCGGCCTGCCATGGCACTGCCTTGACCGGCGTACCCGGCGGCAGCATCTGCAGCTTCTGGAAGCCGTCGACCATCACGCGTTCGCCTTCCTTCAGGCCGTCGGTGACGATCCAGTTGGAACCCTGCTGCGAGCCGATCTTGACGACGCGCTGGGCCGGCTTGTTGTCCGCGCCGACGACCATCAGGGTGTCGCCCTGCTGGCCGCCGCGGGTGACGGCCTGCTGCGGCACCACGATGCCGTTCGGGATTTCGGCCTGGGCCAGGCGTACGCGCACGTACTGGCCCGGCAGCAGGGCGTTATCGGGGTTGGGCACGGTTGCGCGCAGGGTGACCTGGCCGGTGCCCGGGTCGACGGTGATGTCCGAGAACTGCAGGCGGCCCTTGGTCGCCAGCTCGGTGCCGTCGTCGAGGATCACGCTGACCGCGGCGTCCCTGGCGTTGTTGCCGGCCTGCTTGCGCAGGCGCTGCAGTTCGCTGGCCGACTGGGTGATGTTCAGGTACATCGTGTCGGTCTGCTGGATCAGCGCCAGTTCGGTGGCCTGGGCCGCCGACACCAGCGCGCCCTCGGTCACCAGCGCGCGGCCGATGCGGCCCGAAATCGGGGCATAGACGTTGGCGTAGCTGGTATTGATCTGGGCGATGCGCACCTGGGCCTTGGCGGCCGCCACGGCCGCTTCCGCCTGCTTCTGGGCGGCGACGGCGTTGGTATATTCCTGCTTGCTGATGGCATTGGCTTCCACCAGCGGCTTGTAGCGCTCGGCCTGGGCGGTGGCCTGGTTCAGGGTCGCCTGGGCGCTGCCGACGTCGGCCTGGGCCGCCGCGAGGCGCGCCTGGTAGGGCGCCGGGTCGATCTGGAACAGGGACTGGCCCTGCTTGACGATGCTGCCTTCGGTGAACAGGCGCTTGAGCACCACGCCGTCGACACGTGCACGGACCTGGGCGGTACGCACCGGCTCGGCGCGCGCCGGCAGTTCGGTCAGCAGCGCGACCGGTTCGTATTTGGTGGTGATGACGCCGACTTCCGGCGCCGGCATGCCGCCGCCCGGGGCGCCGGCCGCCGGGGCATCTTTCTTGCCGCAGCCCGACAACAGGGCGAGGGCCACCAGCGTGCCTGCGGCGATGCGGGTCAGGGAGTGGGAGGAGTGGTCTGAGCGCATTACGTATGCTTCCTTCTCATTGTTGTTTCGATATCCGGCGCACACCTTTCGATCACGCAGGAATTGTCACTGGATTTTACGGACAGTTTTATATACTATCACGGCTGTATGTTTATTGCTGGAGAGCCCCTTCAAATGGGAGGGCGCAAAAAAAATGGCACGTAAAACCAAAGCGGAAGCTGCGGCAACCCGCGACAGCATCCTGGATGCTGCTGAAAGATTGTTTGCTGAACAAGGCGTATCAAGAACGACTTTACAGCATATTGCGACCGCTGCGGGTGTGACGCGCGGTGCTATTTATTGGCATTTCCTGGACAAAGCCGCGCTGTTCAACGCCATGTTCGATCGCGCGAAACTGCCGATGGACGAGGCCTTGCAGCAGCTCGACCACGAACGCGACGTGAAGGATCCGCTGCAATGCCTGCGCGACGACATGATGACCGTGCTGCGCATCGTGGTCGAGGACGAGAAGGCGCGCCGCGTGTTCGAGATCGCCACGCTGAAGACGGAATTCATCGACGAGGTGGACGCGGTGCGCGCGCGCCGGCGCGAGTCGATCGCCCTGTGGCAGGAGCGGATGGAAGCTCAGCTGAAACAGGCGCAGGAGAAGGGCATGCTGCGTCCGGGCGTCGGCACGCTGGCGGCCGCACAGGGCGGCTGGATCCTGGTCGACGGCCTGATCCGCAACTGGATCTTCGAGCCGACCCTGTTCGACCTGCGGGAACTGGGCGGGACGGTGATCGATACCTACCTGGCAGGGTTGCGCGCCGCCTGAGGCGCCTGAGCGGCGCCCCATGTAGAAAGCGCACCCTCGGGTGCGCTTTTGTTTTTACTTCAGCAGTTCTTCGATCATCTTCTTCAGCTTGATCGAATCCGCCACGAAGGCACGGATGCCTTCGGCCAGCTTCTCGGTCCCCATCGCGTCTTCGTTCAGCATGAAGCGGAAGGTCTTCTCGTCGATCGCGATCTTCTGGATGTCGGCGCCCGCGTCAGCGACCAGCTTGCGCTCGACCGGCGCTTCGGTATCGGCCAGCTTCTGCAGCAGGTCCGGCGAAATGGTCAGGAGGTCGCAGCCGGCCAGTTCCAGGATCTGCGAGGTGTTGCGGAAGCTCGCGCCCATCACTTCGGTCTGGTAGCCGAACTTGCGGTAGTACTGGTAGATGCGCTTGACCGACTGCACGCCCGGATCGTCCGCGCCGGTGTAGTCGGTGCCGGTCGACTTCTTGTACCAGTCGTAGATGCGGCCGACGAAGGGCGAGATCAGCTTGACGCCGGCTTCGGCGCAGGCAACGGCCTGGCACAGCGAGAACAGCAGGGTCAGGTTGCAGTGGATGCCTTCCTTTTCCAGGATCTCGGCGGCGCGGATGCCTTCCCAGGTCGAGGCGATCTTGATCAGCACGCGCTCGCGCGACACGCCGTTCTTTTCGTACAGGGCGATCAGTTCGCGGCCCTTGGCGACGGTGGCTTCGGTGTCGAAAGAAAGGGCGGCATCGATCTCGGTCGAGACGCGGCCCGGCACGTACTTCAGGATCTCGACGCCGAAGGCGATCAGGAGGCTGTCGACGATGGCGTCGACCGATGCGCCGTTGGCGTCGGCGACGGCCTTTTCCAGTAGCGGACGGTATTCCGGCTTCTGCACGGCCTTCAGGATCAGCGACGGGTTGGTGGTCGCGTCCTGCGGGGCATAGGCCTTGATCGACTGGAAGTCGCCGGTATCGGCGACGACGGTGGTGTACTGCTTGAGTTGTTCGAGTTGGTTCATGGTGGGAGCCAAAGTAAAGAGTCAGGAGAAATCGGTGCCGTCCATGAAGGCGGCGAGCATGCGCTCCAGTCCTTCACGGTCTTCATCGGAGAATCGGTTGAGCTGCGGGCTGTCGATATCGAACACGCCGACCACCTCGCCGTCCTTGACCAGCGGGATCACGATTTCCGAATTCGACGCCGAATCGCAGGCGATGTGGCCCGGAAAGGCATGCACGTCCGGCACGACGATGGTCTTGCGCTCGGCGGCGGAGGCGCCGCAGACGCCGCGGCCGAAGGGAATGCGGGCGCAGGCCGGCTTGCCCTGGAACGGGCCGACCAGCAGGTCATGGCCGTCGCCCTTGCGCGCTGGAACGGTAAAGTAGAAACCGGCCCAGTTCAGGTCGGCCAGGGTGTCGTAGACGAGGGCGGAAAACTGCGCGGCGTTCGCCATCAGGCTGCGTTCGCCTTCGAGGACGCTCTCGACCTGGCGCTCCAGCAGGGCGTAGTCGGGACGGGAGCTGCGTTCGGGATTGATGTGCATTGGCGTAGACCCGGGTTGCTATGGAAACCGGGTATTTTACACCTGTGGTGGGTTGGGTCAGCCGATGAACGAATCGAACTGCATGTCGAACTCCTGCAACGCCTTCTGCGCGTTCTGCATCTTCTTGCGGAACTCCGGCCCGCGCTGCAGCGCCAGCCCCACCGCCAGCACGTCGATCACGACCAGGTAGGCCAGGCGCGCCGAGATCGGCGTGTAGGGGTCGATCGCGAACACCAGGTCGATCGGGATGAACAGGGTCGCGATCTCCGCCAGCGGCGTGCCCGAGGGCGCCAGCACGATCACGTCGGCCCCGCCGCGGCGCGCCAGCTTGGCCGAGCGGGTGAGGGCCGGATTGTTGCCGCGCTGCGAGATCGCCACCACCGCGTCGCCTTCGCGCAGCAGGGCCGCGGCGATCGAGTGGATCGCCGGATCGGTGTAGGCCACCGTCGGCACGCCCGAGCGGAAGAACTTGTGCTGGGCATCCGCGGCGACGAAGCCCGACGAGCCCTGGCCGTAGAACTCGATCTTGTTGGCGCGCGACAGGATGTCGAGGGCCTTCTGGACCAGTTCCGGCTTGAGGTTGTTGCGCAGGTCGAGCAGGGTATTGATCGAGCGGCTGCAGATTTTATTCACCAGGTCGGCCGCCAGGTCGTCCGGCGCCGGCTGCTCGTTCGCGCCCGGCAGGGCCAGCGCCAGGCCCTGGGCCAGCTTGAGCTTGAACTCGTGCCAGCCGTCGTAGCCGAGGGTGCGGCAGAAGCGCACCACGGTCGGCTCTGACACTTGCGCGCTCTTGGCCAGCGCCGTGATGTTCTGGCTCACCGTGTTGGATGGCGCCGCGAGCACGGCGAGCGCCACCTTGCGCTCGGATTTGGAGAGCGAGTCGAGCTGGGTGCGGATGGAGTCGAGCAGCATGATGATGGCCGTCAGTCTTCGGGCAGCACTTCTTCGCGCCACTGCAGGCCGTCGCGGCCGATCAGCGCGCTCGAGGCGGCAGGGCCCCAGGTGCCCGAGGTATAGGGCACCGGTGCGCTGTCGTTCTGTTCCCAGTGTTCCAGGATCGGCTCGACCCATTCCCAGGCGGCTTCCAGCTCGTCGCCGCGCATGAACAGGGTCAGCTGGCCGCGCAGCACGTCGACCAGCAGGCGCTCGTAGGCTTCCATGCGCGGGCTGGTGAACTGCTCGCGGAAGTCGAGTTCGAGCTCGGCCTGCTTCAGGCGCATCGAGTCGCCCGGGGTCTTGGCCATCAGGTTCATCGACAGGCCTTCGTCCGGCTGCAGGCGGATCACCAGGCTGTTCGGCTGGAAGCTCGAGGTCGGCTGGTTGAAGATCGAATGCGGGATCTGCTTGAAACGCACCACGATCTCGGCCAGACGGTCGGCCATGCGCTTGCCGGTGCGCAGGTAGAAGGGCACGCCGGCCCAGCGCCAGGTGTCGATCTCGGCCTTCATGGCAACGAAGGTCTCGGTCCTGGACTGCTTGGGCGCGTCCGGCTCCTCGCGGTAGCCCGGCACCGCCTGGCCGTCGATGTGGCCGGAGCGATACTGGCCGCGCACGATGTTCTGCGCCAGCGTGGTCGGGGTAAAGCGCTTCAAGGACCGTAATACCTGCAGCTTGGCGTCGCGCACGGCGTCCGGCGCGATCGAGGTGGGCGGCTCCATCGCCACGATGCACAGCAGCTGCAGCAGGTGGTTCTGCAGCATGTCGCGCAGGGCGCCCGAGGTATCGTAGTAGCCGAGGCGGTTGCCCACGCCGATCTTCTCGGCGATGGTGATCTGCACGTCCGAGATCCACTCGCGGCGCCACAGCGGCTCGAACAGGATGTTCCCGAAGCGCAGGGCCAGCAGGTTCTGCACGGTCTCCTTGCCCAGGTAGTGGTCGATCCGGTAGATCTGCGTCTCGAGGAAGACCTTGCCGACATCCAGGTTGATCTGCTTGGCCGAAGCCAGGTCGCGTCCCAGCGGCTTTTCCAGCACCACGCGCGAGTTCGGCGAGACCAGCCTGGTTGCGGCCAGGTTGTCGCAGATGGTCGCGAACAAATGCGGCGGCGTCGCGAGGTAGTAGACGCGGGTCAGCGTGTCGTCCTTGCGCAGGGCTTCCACCAGCGGGCCGAAGGTGGACACGTCGGTGGCGTTCAGCGCCACGTAGACGATGCGCTTGAGGAAGCGGGCCCAGGTCTCGTCCTGCGGCGTTTCCTTGATGTGCGGCTTCGAATTCTTCTCGATGAACTGGAGGAAGTCTTCCTGCGAGAAGTCGTCGCGGCCCACGCAGATGATGCGGGCCGTGTCGGGCAGGTCGTTGCAGACGTCGCGCGCGTACATCGCAGGGAGCAGCTTGCGCATTGCAAGGTCTCCGCTGCCGCCAAAGAAAACGAGGTCGAAATCGGAAAGGGCCATGGAAATGTCTGGAAGGAGTGATCAGCGATGTGTAAATTTACTACACGGATATTCGCTTAGCAAGAAAATATACTACGAAAAAGCTTGTAGGGTGGGCGGCTCCACCGCTGCCTGTGAGCAGTGAAGCTGCATATGCCGCCCACGCGGTGATTGTTTGCAGCAAGATCATCCGGTAGGGAAGGTCGCCGCTAGCGATCACCGCGTGGGCGGCGCAAGTGCTATTGGCACATCTACCCACCCGGTACAGCCGCCCAGCCTACGGATCAGCGGTGAGCGTATTCTGGCTCTTCGCGTCCCGCCACGTCGACGCGGATGGAGAGCACCTTGCCGCTGAGCGGATAGCGCGCCAGTTCCTCGGCCGAGCGCCCGTGGCTGGCGCTGGTGATGTACAGCGTGCGCAGGTCCGGCCCGCCGAAGGCCAGCGAAGTCGGGCAGCGCAGCGGCAGCGCGATCTCGCGCAGGATCTCGCCGAACGGCGAGATGCGCAGCACGCGTCCGCCTTCGAACATCGCGACCCAGTAGGCGCCTTCGCTGTCGATCGTGGCCCCGTCCGGGCGGCCGCCATAGTCGGCTGCCGACTTGTCGGTTGAAAAGGTCTTGATGGTGCGTGCGTTCGAATGCGTGCCCGTGGCCGGGTCGTAGTCGTAGCAGTCGATCCGGTGCGTGGTGGTGTCGGCATGGAACATCGTGCGGCCGTCCAGGCTCCAGGCCAGGCCGTTCGAGTTGGTCATGCCGCCGGCCCAGGCGCGACGCAGCTGGCCGCGCTCGAGCACGTACATCTCGGCCGCCGGCTTGTCGCGCGGCTCGTACATGGTGCCGATCCAGAAGCGGCCCGCCGGGTCCACGCGGCCGTCGTTGAAACGGACGATGGACGTGTCGTAGGGCGCGTCGGCGATCGGCGTTTCCTTGCCGCTGGTCGTGTTCAGGCAGATCAGGCCGGAGCGCAGGGACACGATCAGGTTGTTGTCGCCGTCGACCGCCAGCGCCGAGGGCTCCGAGCCCATCTTCCAGTACGAATACTTGCCGCTGGCCGGATGCACGCGGTTGACCGTGTAGCCGTTGATGTCCACCCAGTACAGCGCCGACTCGACCTCGTGCCAGGTTGCCGCTTCGCCTACCAGCATCGGCGCGTCGTGCACCACTTCAAATTTATCGCTTGCCATGTAATGTCGTGATCAGGTTCAGAAGGCGGCCTTGGCGCGGGCGATCAGGCCGTTGGTGGAGCTGTCGTGATTCGCCGGCTGCGGCTCGCCCGCCAGCTCGGCTTCGATCTTCTTCGCCAGCACCTTGCCGAGCTCAACGCCCCACTGGTCGAAACTGTTGACATTCCAGATCACGCCCTGCACGAAGGTTTTATGCTCATACAGCGCGATCAGGGCGCCCAGGGTGCTCGGGGTCAGGCGTTCCATCAGGATGGTGTTGCTCGGACGGTTGCCCGGGAAGGTCTTGTGCGGCGCCAGGCGTTCCACTTCCTCGGCGGCCAGGCCCTGCGCCTGCAGGTCGGCGCGCACCTCGTCGATGGTCTTGCCCTTCATAAAGGCTTCCGACTGGGCGAAGCAGTTCGCCAGCAGGGCCGTATGGTGGTGCTCCATCTCGTGCGCGGGACGCAGGGCGGCGATGAAGTCGATCGGCGTCAGGTCGGTGCCCTGGTGCAGCAGCTGGAAGTAGGCGTGCTGGCCGTTGGTGCCGGGCTCGCCCCAGATCGCCGGGCAGGTCGGGGTGTCGACCGGGTCGCCGTCGCGCGTGACGCACTTGCCGTTGCTCTCCATGTCGAGCTGCTGCAGGTAGGCCGGGAAGCGGTTCAGGTCCTGGTGGTAGGGCGCGATCGTGACCGAGTGCGCATCGAGGAATTCGCGGTTCCAGAAGCCGACCAGGGCCAGCAGCATCGGCATGTTCTGCTCGACCGGGGCAGTGCGGAAATGCTGGTCCATCTCGTGGGCGCCGGCCAGGAAGTCGGCAAAGTAACCGTAACCCACCGCCAGCGCGACCGACAGGCCGATCGCCGACCACACCGAATAGCGCCCGCCCACCCAGTCCCAGAACGGGAACATGTTGGCCGGGTCGATGCCGAAACTCTTGATGGCCTCGGTATTGGTGGAGACGGCGACGAAGTGCTTCGCCAGTGCTTCTTCCGGTGCGCGCTCGAGGAACCAGCTGCGCGCGGTCTGCGCGTTCATCATGGTTTCGGCGGTGGTGAAGGTCTTCGAGGCAACGATGAACAGCGTGGTTTCCGGATCCACCTGGGACAGGGCGGCGTCCATGTCATGGCCATCGACGTTGGACACGAAGTGCATGCGCAGGCGCGGATGCGCGTAGTGGCGCAGGGCCAGCACGACCATCTTCGGGCCCAGGTCCGAGCCGCCGATGCCGATGTTGACGATGTCAGTGATCGGCTTGCCGGTGTGGCCCAGCCATTCGCCGCTGCGTACGGCATCGGTGAAGGTCCGGATGCGGTCGAGCACCGCGTGCACCTCAAGGTCGACGTCCTGGCCATCGACCACCAGCTTAGTGCCGCGCGGGGCGCGCAGGGCAGCGTGGAGGACGGCGCGGTTCTCGGTATTATTGATGCGTTCGCCCGCGAACATCGCGTCGCGGCGTTCTTCCACGCCGCGCTCGCGCGCAAGCGCCGCCAGCAGTTCAAGCGTGCGCCCGTCGAGGCGATTTTTTGAATAGTCTAGGAACAGCCCTGCCGCCTCAAAAGACATGCGCTCGAAGCGCTTGGGATCGGCGGCGAACAGGTCGCGCATCTCCCAGTCTTCTGCCGTGGCGGCGTGGTTTTCGAGGGCCTGGAAGCCGGGAGTGCTGGTGAGGGTTGGCTGGCGCATAAGGTCAGTGTCAATGAGCGGTGCCGATGGCACAATGTTGTCAATAGCAGATTAACGAATAATACAGGATGCGTGCGTAAATTCACTACATAAAAGAGTAGCAGGTTCACCACGCATCTCGCAGTCGGGCTCGTCGATGTTCGGACGAGCTCTCTCTACAGGCAGGCCAAAAATGGCTTGGCTGCGTCCCTTTCAAATCTGTAGTAAAATTTCAGATACTAAATTTACGAAGGAACGATCATGGCGCTGCACCCCGTAGTCGAACAGGTAACGAACCGGATCATCAAGCGAAGCCGCCCATCGCGCGCGGCCTACCTCGCGCATATGGAAGCCGCCCGCGTGCAAGGCGTGCAGCGCGGAGCGCTGTCGTGCACCAACCTCGCGCACGGCTTCGCCGCTTTCCCGGCCAACGACAAGCTCAAGCTGAAGGAATACAAGAAGCCGTCGGTAGCGATCGTCTCGTCCTACAACGACATGCTGTCGGCGCACCAGCCCTTCGAAACCTTCCCGGCGGTGATCAAGGACGCCGTGCGTGAAGTCGACGCCGTGGCCCAGTTCGCGGGCGGCGTGCCGGCCATGTGCGACGGCGTGACCCAGGGCCAGCCGGGCATGGAACTGTCGCTGTTCTCGCGCGACACCATCGCCATGGCGACCGCCGTGGCGATGTCGCACAACATGTTCGACGCGGCCCTCTACCTGGGCATTTGCGACAAGATCGTGCCGGGCCTCCTGATCGGCGCGCTGCACTTCGGCCACATCCCGGGCATCTTCGTGCCGGGCGGCCCGATGACCACCGGTATCTCGAACAAGGAAAAGGCGGCCGTGCGCCAGCGCTACGCCAAGGGCGAAGCCACCCGCGAGGAGCTGCTGGAGAACGAGTCGGCGTCCTACCACGGCGCGGGCACCTGTACCTTCTACGGCACCGCCAACAGCAACCAGATGCTGATGGAGATGATGGGCCTGCACCTGCCGGGCTCCGCCTTCATCACCCCGGGCACGCCGCTGCGCGACGCGCTGACGAAAGCCGCGGCCCAGCAGGCCGTCGCGATCTCGCAGCAGGGCGGCCAGTACATGCCGATCGGGCACATCGTGGACGAGAAGAGCATCGTCAACGCCATCGTCGCGCTGCACGCGACCGGCGGCTCGACCAACCACACCCTGCACCTGATCGCCATTGCCCGCGCGGCAGGCATCGTGGTCGACTGGAACGACTTCGACGAGCTGTCGAAAGTCGTGCCTTCGCTCACCAGGATCTACCCGAACGGCGAAGCCGACGTGAACCACTTCCAGGCCGCCGGCGGCCCGGGCTTCGTGATCCGCGAGCTGCTCGACGCCGGCCTGGCGCACGAAGACGTCAACACCATCCTCGGCCGCGGCCTGCGCGCGCACTGCAAGGAGCCCTTCCTCGGCGAAGACGGCAAGGTCGTGTTCCGCGACGTGGCCGAAAAGAGCGGCGACGAAGCCGTGCTGCGCCCGGCCAGCAATCCGTTCGCCAACAACGGCGGCATGGTGCTGGTGCAGGGCAACCTGGGCCGCGCCGTGATGAAGATCTCGGCGGTCAAGCCCGAGTACCATGTGGTGGAAGCGCCGGCGATCACCTTCGATTCGCAGGAAGACTTCATGCAGCGCTACAAGGACGGCCTCCTGAATCGCGACTTCGTGGCCGTGATCCGCTTCCAGGGCCCGCGCGCCAACGGCATGCCCGAACTGCACGCGCTCACCCCGGCGCTGTCGAACCTGCAGGATGCCGGCTTCAAGGTGGCGATGGTCACCGACGGTCGCATGTCGGGCGCCTCCGGCAAGGTGCCGGCGGCGATCCACGTGTCGCCCGAGATCCTGGCCGGCGGCCCGCTCGGCCTGGTGCGCGACGGCGACATCATCCGCGTCGACGCCACCAGCGGCACCCTGGAAGCGCTGGTGACCGACACTGTGTGGGCCGCGCGCGGCATGGCCAGCGCCGACCTGTCGAAGAGCCACATCGGCATGGGCCGCGAACTGTTCGCGATGTTCCGTTCCCATTCCAGCCCGGCGGAGGAGGGGGCGGCAACGTTCCCGCTGCCATCGCCGATCCAGACCACCGTGCCGCTGCACGACGGTATCCAGACCGATGAAGTGCAGCCCGGTTCCGACGAAGACTTTCTCTTTAGGACGCAGAAATGACTTTACTTGAAATCATGCGCTCGGCGAGCGTGATCCCTGTCATCGCCATCGACGATCCGGCCCACGCCGTGCCGCTGGCCAAGGCCCTGGTGGCAGGCGGCATCCGCGTGCTGGAAGTGACGCTGCGTACCGAACACGGCCTGCAGGCGATCCGCGACATGAGCACCGTGGAAGGCGCGATCGTCGGCGTCGGCACCCTGACCCAGCCCGAAGAATTTGCCGCGTCGCGCGACGCGGGCGCGGTGTTCGGCGTCTCGCCGGGCCTGACCGCGGCCATGATCGAGGCAGCGAAAAAGAGCGGCCTGCCGCTGCTGCCGGGCGTGATGACCCCGTCCGAAGTGATGGCGGCGCGCGAGCACGGCTTCAAGCAGTTGAAGCTGTTCCCGGCGGTGCCGGCGGGCGGCGTCGGCATGCTCAACGCCATCGCCGGCCCGCTGCCTGACGTGACCTTCTGCCCGACCGGCGGCATCTCGATCGAGACCGCGCCGAAGTTCCTGGCCTGTAAGAACGTGGCCTGCGTGGGCGGTTCGTGGCTGACGCCGAAGGACCTGATCGCCAGCGGCGACTGGGCCGGGATCACCGAACTGGCGAAAGCGGCTTCCGCGCTGCGTGCTGCCTGAACCTTCCATGCAACGCCCTCGTTCCCGGCCCTTGACCGAGAACGAGATCGCGATGGCGTCGCTGCTGTTCCGCGACGCCATCGACTACAGCCGCGTCCGTATTCACGGCCGGCGCTACATGCCCTTCCAGCCGAAGAACTGCTGCATGACGCCGAACGGCAGCATGTACTTTCACCGGTCCTGCTTTCTTCCCGATTACTCGCGCGGCGATCCCGGCGCCATCCACTGGTTCATGCACGAGATGGTGCATGTGTGGCAGCACCAGCTGGGGTACCCGGTGCGGATGCGCGGGGCGGTGCGTCTCGGGCTGTCGTATGCCTACTCGCTGCGCGAGGGCGCGACGCTGGCCGACTACAACATGGAGGCGCAGGGCGACCTGCTGGCCGATTACTTCGTGCTGAAATTCCTGCGCCGGCCCGGCGCTATGCGCCAGGAGCGTTATCGCGACAGCCTGGCGCTGTATGAGCGGGTGCTGGCGTCCTTCCTGGCCGATCCTTCCGATAGGCGCAGCCTGCACCGCGGGCTGGCCCGCTGGCTGGTGCCGGCCAGCCAGCGGACGAGCTAGCCTCAGGCGGCTGTCCGTTCGTAGTCCAGGGCCACAGGTGCGAGCAAGCGCGCGACGCCCGTCGGCGCCGGCGTCTTCACTACGTTGCTCGTGCCATCGCCGATATCGAAAGCGCGCACCAGTTCCGCCAGCGCCAGGGCCTGCTCCTGCATCGAGGCCGCCGCCGCGGCGGCTTGCTCGACCAGCGCGGCATTCTGCTGGGTCACGCCGTCCATCTGGACGATGGCGGCATTGACCTGCTCGATGCCGACCGTCTGCTCGGCGCTGGCGCCGGCGATCTCGGACATGATGTTGGTCACGCGCGCGATGCCGTCCACGATGTCCTGCATGGTGTCGCCGGCCTCGTCGACCAGGCGCCCGCCGGCGCCGACCTTGTCCACCGAATCGGCGATCAGGAGCCGGATTTCCTTGGCCGCCGCGGCCGAGCGCTGGGCCAGGTTGCGCACTTCGGAGGCGACCACCGCGAAACCGCGCCCCTGTTCGCCGGCGCGCGCCGCTTCGACGGCCGCGTTCAGCGCCAGGATGTTGGTCTGGAAGGCGATGCCGTCGATGACGCCGATGATGTCGGCGATCTTCTTCGAGGAGGCGCTGATCGAGGCCATGGTGCTCACCACCTGCGCCACCACCTCGCCGCCGCGGGTGGCCAGTTGCGACGCCTGCCGGGCCAGCAGGTTGGCCTCCTGCGCGTTGTCGGCGTTCAGGCGCACGGTGCCGGTCAGCTCCTCCATCGAGGAGGCGGTTTCCTCCAGCGACGCGGCCTGCTGCTCGGTGCGGCTTGATAAGTCGAGGTTGCCGGCGGCGATCTCCTGCGAGGCGCCGACGATGGTCTCGGTACCGCCGCGTACCGCGCTGACGGTCTTGAGCAGGCTGGCGTTCATGGCCTGCAGCGCGCCCATCAGTTCGCCGATCTCGTCGCGCGATTCGACCCGGATGTCGGCGCTCAGGTCGCCCGACGCGACGCGCCGCGCGACGCGCACGGCGCCTGCCAGCGGGTGCGTGATGCTGCGCGTGAGGACCCAGCCGAACAGTGCGGCGCTGATCAGCGCGAAGGCGCCGACGCCGAGCAGCACGCGTCGTCCTGTCAGTTGCAGGGCGTCGATGTCGGCCTGGGCCCGTTCCGACAGCCCGGTCTGGTAGGTCACCATCTCTTCCACCGAGGCGATATAGGCACGCATCTGGGGAGCGACCTTGTCCTTGAAGAAGGCCTGGACCTCGGGATGCTCGCCGCCGAGCTCGGCCTTGCGTTCGAAGCCGGCGTCGCCCAGCGCATACCAGCTGCGGTCGTTCTCGAGCGCCCGCTCCAGCAGGGCCTTGCCCTCTGGCGTATCGACCATGGCCTGCAGTTGCTCCTGTACCTTTGCGACCTTGGCGCGGGCGGTCCCGATCCGCTCGTCGTAGTACTGGTCGTCGCCCGGCACGTTGCTCCTGAGCTTGGCAACGAAGCGGACGCTGTTGGCGGAGACGCCTTCGAGCCAGTCCTTGGCGAGCGTCGTCTGGCGGGCCGTCTGCGCCATGACGTCCTTGGCATGCGAGATGCGCTCGAGTTGCCACAGCATGCTGGCGAGCATGACCGCCATGAGGAGAATCACCGCTGCGAAAGCGCCACCCAGCCGGGTGCCGATCTTGAGATTGTTGATTTTCATGATGCCCTAGTCAGAAACGTTTTATTTGTAGAATGAGTATTCCAGAACTTTTCCTCAAGAATAAACGTTAAAGGGCGGTGCCGGCGCACCAGGCATCAAATTATCTTGAACATTGTTGCATTGAAGAAACGAAAACTTGCCGATGAACTAAGTTTTCGCAGGGGCAGAACGATGACGAGCGCAGCAGGAGCGGGCGGCAAGCCGGAGCGCCGCCGGACCTTCAATCCCCCTTGATCACTTCCTTGAGCGTGACGATGTCCAGCTTCCCCACGAAAGCGATCTGCGCCTTGCCCGCGCGCGCGGCGGCGTCATACTTCAGCACCTGGCAGGCGCCGTCGGGAATCGTCGTGGCCGGCCGGCCATCGACCTCGATGCGGCCGGGGCCACCCAGGAAGCAGGCGCGCAAGGCGTTGTGGCCGTGGCGCCGGATCTCGCGCAGGTCGTAGCGGTAGGTGGGAATCCGTCTCTGGACGTAGCTGACTTCCTCGAGCGCTTGCGCGAACTCGGCGTACGAGAGGGTTTGCGTGGGCGGAACGCGGACTTTCCACGCGACGCTCATCTTGCCTTTCTGGGTCTGGGTGTTGAACATGATGGTGCCCAGCTCCAGCATTCCCAGTTTCACTTTCGGCAGCAGGAAGTAGCCGCCGCGGCGGACCGGGACGACCTGGTCGAGTTCGTCCCCGACGATGGCGACCGCCCAGGAGTCCGGCGCGAACAAATCCTTTTCCGCTTCGCTCTTGGCGACGAACTCGACCCGGCCCAGCAGGTCGATCGTGCGCGGTTCCGGCGGCAGCAGCGACTGCAGATAGGTCTGTATCAGGAAGAAGGGCTTGTAGGGCAGGTCGCCCCGGTTGGTCTTGCGATGGACGTGGACCGGCGCCTGCTCGTCCAGGTGCAGGCCGGTCGCCCCGGCCTTCGCGGGTGCCCCTTCGCGGGCCACGGCCTGGGCCGGGACGGTGGCGAAGGCGGTGAACACCATCAATGCCGCCAGCGCCGCGACAGGCGGCGTGGCGGGATCGTACAACTTCTTCATGTCTACTCGTAGCGCAAGCAATCCACCGGCAGCAGGCGCGAAGCCCGGCGCGCCGGATAGAATCCAAAGAACACACCCACGGCCGTGGCAAAGCCGCAGGCAACCAGCACGCCCTGGAAGGTCAGGTACACGTCGAACTTGCCGGTCGAAGTGATCGCCGCCGCCCCGGCCGCCGCGATCGCCACGCCCACCAGGCCGCCGGCCACGCAGATGACCACCGACTCCGCCAGGAACTGCAGCAGCACCGCGCGCGGCCGTGCGCCGATGGCCATGCGGATGCCGATCTCGCGGGTCCGTTCGGTGACCGACACCAGCATGATGTTCATGATGCCGATGCCGCCCACCAGAAGCGAGATCGCGCCGATCAGGCCGAGCAGCATGGCGACGCCGGCGCTGATCGTGTTGGCGGTCTCCGCGAACGAGGCCATGTTCTGCACCTTGAAGTCGTCCGGACTGTCGATGCGGATGCGGTGGCGGGCGCGCAGGGTTTCCTTGACGTCTTCTTCCGCTTCCTTGAGCGACATGTCGGGCCGTCCCTGGGCCGCGATGTAGTGCACGTTCTGCGGGAAGGGCATCTTGATCAGGTTCGCGCTGGCCGCCGTGATCGGTATCAGCACGAATTCCGAGATGTCGGAGCCGTCGATCTGCTTGCCTTCGCCGGCCAGCACGCCGATCACCTGGAAGGCGACGTTCTCGATGCGGATGTACTGCCCCAGCGGATCGGTCTTGTAGAAGAACTGGTCCGCGATCTTCTGGCCGATCACCACCATGCGGCTCGAGGCGCGCACGTCCGCTTCGCTGAAGATGTTGCCTTGGTCGAGCTTCCAGTTGCGGATCTTGAACATGGCCGGCGTCACGCCGTGCACCTGGCTGTTCAGGTTCTCGTTGCCGGCGCTGAGCTTGAAGCTGCCCTGCAGCGCAGGCGCCGCGCCGACCAGGCTGGGCAGGTCGTTGAGCGCGGCCGCGTCGTGGATCGACAGCGAAGGCACCGCGCCGGCGCGGGCGCGCTGGGCGGTGGTGCGGTCGCCGCCGGGGAACACGTACAGCATGTTGGTGCCGAGCTGCTGCAGTTCCTTGCCGATGAAGCGCTGCATGCTGTCGCCGATCGCCAGCAGCAGGACCACGGAGGCGATGCCGATCACGATGCCGAGCATGGTCAGGGCCGTGCGCAGGCGGTTGGCCGCCATCGAGCGGAAGGATTCGATCAGTACCTGGATAAAGTTCATGCCGGCACCTCGGCGTGGTTCGTGCTCAGCTGGCGCAGGCCCTCGGCGGATGGGCCGTCGTACAGCACGCGGCCATCCTTCAGGCGCACCAGGCGGCGGCTGTAGGCGGCGACGTCGGCCTCGTGGGTGACGAGCACGATGGTGATGCCGCGCTCCTTGTTCAGTTGCTGGAAGCTGGACATGATGTCGTCGCTCGTTTGCGTATCGAGGTTGCCGGTCGGTTCGTCCGCCAGCAGCAGGGGCGGGTCGGTGGCCAGGGCGCGGGCGATGGCCACGCGCTGCTGCTGGCCGCCGGAGAGCTGGCTCGGGGTGCGCCCCGCCAGGCCTTCCAGGCCAACACGTTGGAGCTCCTGCAGCGCGCGCGCATGCGCCTTGCCGCGGCCCCAGCCGCCGTAGATCAGCGGCAGCGCCACGTTCTCGGCCACGCTCATCCGCTTGATCAGGTTGAAGCTCTGGAACACGAAGCCGATCGCGCGGTTGCGGATGTCGGCCAGCTGGGCGCGCGACAGCGAGCGCGTGTCGGCGCCGTCGAGCAGGTAGGTGCCGCCGGTGGCCTGGTCGAGGCAGCCGAGGATGTTCATCAGGGTCGACTTGCCGGAACCGGACTGGCCCATGATGGAGACGAAGTCGCCGCGCGCCACCTGCAGGTCGATCCCGTGCAGTACCCGGGTCTCGACGCTGCCGCTGACGTAGGTCTTGGTGACGCCGCGGATATCGATCAATGAAGAAGAAGTCACGTCGGCGCTCACATGTCCTCTTTCGGCTGCGCCAGCGTGCGCGTGACGACCTGGTCGCCCGCCTTCAGGCCGCCCGACACCACTTCGGTATAGCGGAAGTTCGACAGGCCGACGCGGATGTCCACCGGCTGCGGCTGGTTCTTGGCATCCAGGCGATACACCTTGTACTGGCGCGCGGTTTCGTTGGCGGTGCGGAAGGCCAGGTCGTCGTCCTGGCTCGGTGGCGCGGCTTTTTGCGCCACCTGCTTGACGCTACCGTCCTTGCCGGCCTTTTCCTGTTCCTGCTTGCGCAGCTTTTCCTGTTCCTCTTCCGGCAGCTGGAAGCGCAGCGCGGTGGTCGGGATGCGCAGCACGTTCGGGCGGTTGGCCACCACCAGGCGCACCTGCGCCGTCATGCCGGGTTTCAGCATCTCGTCCTGGTTGTCGACGTCGAGCACGACGTTGTAGGTGACCACGTTCTGCACCACGTTGGCGGCCAGGCGGAACTGGCGCATGGTGGCGTGGAATTCGCGGTCCGGGTAGGCGTCGACCACGAAGCGCGCCGGCAGGCCGTCCTTCAGGGCGCCGACGTCGGCTTCCGATACGCTGGTGTCGATCTGCATCTTGGTGAGGTCGCGCGCGATCTGGAACAGGTTCGGCGTGTTGAACGAGGCCGCCACGGTCTGGCCCAGGTCGATGGTGCGCTTGATGATGACGCCGTCGATCGGCGAGCGGATCACGCTGTTGTTCAGGTCCGCACGTGCGCGGTCGAGCTGGGCCTGGGCCAGCTGCACGTTGGCGCGGGCCACGTCCATCTCGCGGCGGCTCTGGTCGAGCGCGGTGCTGGAGACGAAGCTTTGGGTGACCAGTTGCTGGTTGCGCTGGTAGTTGGCCTCGGCCAGCTTCAGGTTGGCCATGGCGGACGCGCGGCTGGCTTCGAATTGGCGGATCTGGGCGTTGAAGATGGTCGGGTCGAGCTTGAGCAGCACCTGGCCCTTGGTGACGCGGTCGTTGAAGTCCGCATTCAGTTCGACCACGGTACCGGAGACCTGCGAGCCGACATTCACCAGCGCGACCGGGTTGATGGTGCCAGTGGCGGTGACGGTCTGGTTGATGGCGCCGATGTCGACCGCCGAGGTGCGGTATTTCGACGGCGGCACTTTCGGCTCGCCCTTCGGCATCCACCATGCGGCGGCCGCGCCGCCGATCACGATCACCCCGGCGGCGATCGCCACCCGCTTCTTCGTCAAGAGTTTCATTGTGCTGTTCTGGTAACTACGGAAAGACTTAGTGTGCTGTACGGATATCAGCTTGGCAATGCGTGATGCATCGACTGGCCAAACCATGCGACGAAGCGTCGTTTTCGAGGGGTGGACGGAGCGATCCGCTAAAATGGCGGCTTCCTTTTACCTCACTGACAGCATCATGACCCAGGACGAACTCAAGCAAGCCGTGGCGCGCGCCGCGATCGATTACGTGGTGGACGGCGAAATCATCGGCGTCGGCACCGGCTCGACGGCCAACTTCTTCATCGACGAACTGGCCAAGATCAAGGACCGCATCAAGGGCACCGTGGCTTCGTCCGAAGCGACGGCAAGCCGCCTGCGCGGCCATGGCATCCCCGTGTTCGACCTGAACGAGGTCACCTCGATGGCGATCTACATCGACGGCGCGGACGAGATCACCGCCAGCGGCGCCATGATCAAGGGCGGCGGCGCGGCGCTTACCCGCGAGAAGATCGTGGCTTCGGTGTCGAAGAAATTCGTGTGCATCGCGGACGGTTCGAAACTTGTCGAAACGTTGGGCAAGTTCCCGCTGCCGGTGGAAGTGATCCCGATGGCGCGCGCCTCGGTGATGCGCCAGCTGGCGCTGCTGGGCGGCGAGCCGCGCCTGCGCACCAAGGCGGGTTCGGATGAAGCCTTCATCACCGACAACGGCGGCGAGCTCATCGACGTGGTCGGCCTGTCGATTACCGATCCAGTGGCGCTGGAAGAGCGGATCAACCAGATCGTCGGCGTGATCGCCGTCGGCCTGTTCGCCAAGGCCGGCGCGAACGTCTGCCTGCTGGGCACGCCTGAAGGCGTGAAGACCCTGACTTTCTGAGCGGAGAACGCATGAAGCACGCGCTGCTGCTGGTCGCCGTCCTGCTGGGCGGCTGTACGCTGTTCAAGAGCAAGGTGGAGCCGGCCCCGGCGCCTCTGGCGGCCGCCAAGCCGGCGGCTCCCGGCCTGGCCGACCCGAACGGCACGCCGATCGAGCGCGTGCCCTTCAGGATCGGCGTGTCGTCGGCGACGGTCGAGAAGCTGGCGAAACAGCAAGGCTGCACGAGCGCGCAGGGCGCCGGTCTGGTGACCGAGCCGGGACCGGTGGAGGTTTACCGGATGCGCTGCGAGGATGGGAAGGTGTTCATGGCGCGCTGTGAATTGCGCCAGTGCGTGAAGATGTGAGCGTGTCGAACCGAAATTTTGTTCACGCTACCGATGCACGTCATTCCGGCGAAGGCCGGAATCCAATTTTCGACGCGTACCACTAACGCGTGATGTCAGCGGCACGCACCAGAAATTAGGCTCCGGCCTGCGCCGGAGCGACGGTTTCGCAGCTAACGGCAGAAGTACTGCCGTGTCAGTTCAAGCAATCAGTTAAGCCGCCGGCGGCACGTAGCCCTGTGCCTGGTCGGCAGCGCCGTCACCGAAGAAGTGACGCTCCATCTGCGTGGCCAAGTACTTGCGCGCGCGGTCGTCCGCCAGGTTCAGGCGGTTTTCGTTGATCAGCATGGTCTGGTGCTTCAGCCATGCCTGCCAGGCCTCTTTCGAGACCGACTGGTACAGCTTCTTGCCCATTTCGCCTGGTACCGGCGGGAAGTCCAGTCCTTCGGCTTCCTTGTTCAGTTTGATGCATTGGACGGTGCGGGCCATGGTATTGCTCCTGTATCTGTTAAGTACGCGCTAATGCGGGTCAGACCGACATTATAGAGTCTTGATGAAAACCTGTGACCGGCGCTGCCAGTTGTACATGTGCTGGCGGTCCTTGGGCAGGTCGTCCACCGTGGCCGGCACGAAGCCGCGCTTCTTGAACCAGTGCGAGGTGCGGGTGGTCAGCACGAACAGCTTGGTCAGGCCGGCCGCACGGGCGCGGTTCTCGATGTGCTTGAGGATGCGCTCGCCGTCGCCCTGGGTCTGGGCGTCCGGGCTCACGGTCAGGCAGGCCATCTCGCCCATCTTCGCTTCCGGGAAGGGGTAGAGCGCGGCACAGCCGAAGATCACGCCGTCGTGGTCGATCACCGAGAACTGGTCGATCTCGCGTTCGATCAGCTCGCGGCCGCGGTATACCAGGGTGCCGTCGGCTTCCAGCGGTTCGATGAGCTTGATAATCCCGCCGACGTCCTCAATTGTGGCCTGGCGGAGACTCTCGAGGTTCTCGTGGCTGATCATGGTGCCGACGCCGTCGTGGGTGAACAGTTCGAGCAGGGCGGAGCCGTCCATCTCGAAGGGCACGATGTGGGCGCGGTCCACGCCGCTGTTGCAGGCCTTGATGGCGTGCCGCAGGTAGAAAGCGGAATCGGGCGGCAGGAAACCGGCCTGCAGCACGGCTTCGGCCTGGTGCGAGGACAGTTCGCGGATCTCGGTGCCGGCCGCGTCGCTCATCATGCCGGTCTCGGTGATGAAGATCAGCTTGTCGGCGTGCAGCGCGATCGCGGCCGAGGCGGCCACGTCTTCCATGGTCAGGTTGAAGATCTCGCCGGTGGGCGAGAAGCCCAGCGGCGACAGCAGCACCAGGCTGTCTTCGGTCTGCAGGATCGGCTGGATCTTCTCGGCGACGATCTTGCGGGTCACGCCGGTGAGCTCGAAGTCGACGCCGTCGATCACGCCCAGCGGACGGGCGACGACGAAGTTGCCGGATACGATGCTGATCTGGGCATGCGACATCGGGGTGTTCGGCAGGCCCTGGCTGAAGGCGGCTTCGATGTCGAGACGCAATTCGCCGGCGGCTTCCTTTGCGCATTCGAGCGCGGCGGGGTCGGTGATCCGGACGCCGTTATGGAAGCGGCCTTCGACGTTACGCAGGGCGAGCTGCTCCGCTACCTGCGGACGCGAGCCGTGCACCAGCACCAGGCGGATGCCGAGTCCCAGCAGCAGGGACAGGTCCTGGGCCAGCACCGGCAGGGCGCCGGCTGCGACCAGTTCGCCCGGGAAGGCGACGACGAAAGTCTTGCCGCCGAAGGTGTGAATGTATGGCGCGACAGAGCGCAGCCACTGGACGAATTGGGTAGGATTTTCCATTTGCCGCATTATAATTCGCTGCGCGTTGTGCGCACCAAATACCTTGTAAAAATCAATGTCTGAACAGAGTAACAAGCCTTCGCCTCAGCAGGCGCGCGCCGCATCCCGGAACACTTCCGCTACCGATCCACGCAATGGGCGGCCGGAGGGCGAGACCCGTGCGTCGCAGACGCGCATGTCAATGACGCAGACGCGCGATGGCGAACTGCAGACCAGGCAGCCGGGTAGCGCGGAACGCAGCGGACCGCGCCGCGCACCAGCGCCGCGCAACGACAATGGCCAGCGTCCGGCGAACGGGCAGGGCGGCGCCAAGCCGCCGCGCGAGCGTGCCGAGCTTGCGCCTTTCCGCAACCCGCTCCCCGTGATCACCTTCCCCGAAGACCTGCCGGTCTCGAGCCGCCGCGCCGAGATCGCGAAGGCGGTGAGCGAGAACCAGGTCGTGATCGTGTCGGGCGAAACCGGCTCCGGTAAAACCACCCAGCTGCCGAAGATCTGCCTGGAGCTGGGCCGCGGCCAGAAGGGCCTGATCGGCCACACCCAGCCGCGCCGTATCGCCGCATCGAGCACCGCGAAGCGCATCGCGCAGGAACTCGGCTCGCCGCTGGGCGAGCACGTGGGCTTCAAGGTGCGCTTCAACGACACCCTGTCGAAGGGCGCCTCGGTCAAGCTGATGACCGACGGTATCCTGCTGGCCGAAACGCAGACCGACCCGCTGCTGCGCGCCTACGACACGATCATCATCGACGAAGCGCACGAGCGCAGCCTGAACATCGACTTTCTGCTCGGCTACCTGAAGCAGCTGCTGCCCCGCCGTCCGGACCTGAAGGTGATCATCACCTCGGCGACCATCGACGCCGAGCGCTTCTCGCGCCACTTCGGCACGCCTTCAATGCCGGCGCCCGTCATCGAGGTCTCGGGCCGCCTGTACAAGGTGGAGGTGCGATATCGTCCGGTGGACCGCGACCCGGTGACAAGCACCAATGCCAAGCCCGGCGAACCGGCCCCGAAGGCGCAGGTGGCGCGCGAAAAGCGCGACCTGATGGAAGCGGTGGTCGACGCCGTCGATGAGCTGTGCCGCATCGGTTCGGGCGACGTGCTGGTGTTCCTGCCGGGCGAGCGCGAGATCCGCGACTGCGCGGAAAGCCTGCGCAAGCACCATCCGCCGCATGTCGAGATCCTGCCCCTGTTCGCCCGCCTGTCGGTGGAGGAACAGGACCGCGTGTTCAAGACCACCAATGCGCGCCGCATCGTGCTGGCCACCAACGTGGCCGAGACCTCGCTGACCGTGCCGGGCATCCGCTACGTGGTCGACACGGGCCTGGCGCGCGTCAAACGCTACAGCTTCCGCAACAAGGTCGAGCAGCTGCAGATCGAGCCGGTGGCGCAATCCTCGGCCAACCAGCGCGCCGGCCGCTGCGGCCGCGTGGCCGACGGCGTCTGCATCCGCCTGTTCGAGGAGGACGATTTCAACAAGCGTCCGAAGTTCGCGGATCCGGAGATCCTGCGTTCCTCGCTGGCCTCGGTCATCCTGCGCATGAAGTCGCTGCACCTGACCGACGTCGAGACCTTCCCCTTCATCGAGCCGCCGCAGGGCCGCGCGATCGCCGACGGCTACCAGCTGCTGCAGGAAGTCGGCGCGGTCGACGACGCCAACGAGCTGACCCCGCTGGGCAGGAAGCTGGCCAAGCTGCCGCTCGACCCGCGCGTGGGCCGCATGATCCTGGCCGCGGTCGACAACGATTGCCTGACCGAGATGCTGATCGTGGCCTCGGCGCTGTCCACCCAAGATCCGCGCGACCGCCCGATCGAGTACCAGCAGCAGGCCGACGAGAAGCACAAGAAGTTCGCCGACGAGAAGTCCGAATTCCTCAGCTACCTGAAGATCTGGGCCTGGTTCGAGGACGCCATCGCACACAAGAAGTCGAACCGCCAGCTGCAGGAGAACTGCCGCGCCAACTTCCTGTCGCAGCTGCGCCTGCGCGAGTGGCGCGACGTGCATTCGCAGCTGCTCACCGTGGCGCGCGAGCAGGGCTGGCGCCTGAATGCCGCGCCGGCCACCTACAACCAGCTGCACATGGCCCTGCTCACCGGCCTGCTGGGGAACATCGGCTTCAAGGCCGAGGACGAGCCGGTGTTCCTGGGCGCGCGCGGCATCAAGTTCCACATCTGGCCGGGTTCCTACCTCGCCAAGAAGCCGGGACGCTGGGTGATGGCGGCCGAACTGGTCGAGACCGCGCGCCTGTACGCGCGCACCATCGCGCAGATCCAGCCGGAATGGGTGGAAAAGATCGGTGCCCACCTGCTCAAGAAATCCTGGGGCGAGCCGCGCTGGGAAAAGCGCCAGGCCCAGGTGACGGCGCTCGAGCGCGCCACCCTGTACGGCATCGTCGTGTACAGCAACCGCCGCATCAACTACAGCCAGCACAACCCGCTTGAAGCGCGCGAGATCTTCATCCGCGACGCGCTGGTGGCGGGCGACTACGAGACGCGCGCGCCTTTCTACGCGCACAACCACAAGCTGGTGCGCGAGATCGAGAACCTCGAGCACAAGTCGCGGCGCCTCGACGTGCTGGTGGACGAGCAGCTGATCGCCGCCTTCTATGACAAGGAAATCCCGCACACGGTCGTGAACGGCGCGGGTTTCGAGAAGTGGTACAAGGACGCCTCGCGCGACAACCCGAAGCTCTTGTTCCTGGTCCGCGAAGAGTTGATGCGGCACGAGGCGGCCGGCGTCACCACCGAGCTGTTCCCGAAGACGATGAACGTCACCGGCATCGAGATGGGCCTGACCTATCACTTCGAACCGGGCAGCCCGCGCGACGGCGTGACCCTGGCGGTGCCGCTGTTTGCGCTGAACCAGATTCCCCAGGAGCGTGCGGGCTGGCTGGTGCTGGGCATGCTGAAGGAGAAGGTGCACCTGCTGCTCAAATCCCTGCCGCAGAAGCTGCGCCGCCATTGCGTGCCGCTGCCGGAGTACGCGGCCAAGTTCTTCGAGCGCCACCAGGATCCGCTGCGCTTCGCCAAGGGCGACCTGGTCGACGCCCTGATCGCCGACATCCACATGCACACCAGTGCGCGCGTGCTCACGGGCGACTTCAAGCTCGAGACCCTGCCGGCGCACCTGTTCATGAACTTCAAGGTGATCGACGAGCACGGGCGCCAGCTCGACATGGGCCGCAACCTGGCGACCCTGCAGGCCGAGCTGGGCGGCCAGGCGCGCCAGAGCTTCCAGAAGATGGCGGAAGCCACGCCGACGGCCGCGCCTGCGAAGCTGCAGGCGGCGCCGGCCGCTCCTGTTCCGGCAAAGGGGAAGGGCAATGCGCCGGTCACGAAATCGGCTGGCCAGGCATCAGGCGCCGCGCCCGCTGCGCCGGCGCCGGGCGCGATCCAGCACACGGGTCTCACCACCTGGAGCTTCGGCGAGCTGCCGGAATTGCTGGAGATCACGCAGGGCAAGCTGACCTTGATCGGCTTCCCGGCGCTGGTGGACAAGGGCACGCACTGCGACCTGGAAGTGTTCGACGACCCGAACGTGGCGGCGCGCACCCACCGCATCGGCCTGCGCCGCCTGTTCGCGCTGCAGCTGAAGGACCAGCTGAAATTCGCCGAGAAGAACATCCCCGGCCTGCAAGGGATGGGCATGCAGTTCATGAGCGTGGGCACGCAGGAAGACCTGCGCGACCAGATCATCGCCAAGGCGATCGACATCGCCTGCCTGCAGGACCCGCTGCCGATCAACTCCGGAGAGTTCAACAAGCGCAAGGACGAGGGCAAGGGGCGCATCGGCCTCCTGATCAACGAGATCGCGCGCCTGGTGGGCTCGATCCTGGCGGAGTTCCACGGCATGCCGAAGCGCATCCAGAGCCTGCCGCCGGCGGTGCAGCAGGACATCCAGTCGCAGCTGCAGGGGCTGATCCACAAGCGCTTCATCGCGGACAACGAGTACAGCCAGCTGGCGCACTTCCCGCGCTACCTGAAGGCGATCAATGTGCGTATCGAGAAGCTGCGCGGCAATCCCTCGCGCGATGCGCAGCTGATGGCGGAGTGGCAGAACGCGGCCAGCCAGTTCCAGCGCACGCTCAAGAACCAGGCCGGCAAGAACAACGACCCGCGCATGACCGAGTTCCGCTGGATGCTGGAGGAACTGCGGGTGTCGCTGTTCGCGCAGGAGCTGCGCACGCCGATGCCGGTGTCGGCCAAGCGCCTGCAGAAGGTGTGGGAGTCGATGATTCGGTGAGCGGGCAGCCGTAAGCGCCCTTGGGACCACTGTCCGTGAAACCGTCATCCCGGCGCAGGCCGGGATCCAATCTTGCTTCCGGAGTCCGTACCGTTAGTGGTACTGCGGAAGAACTTGGATCCCGGCCTTCGCCGGGATGACGTGCAAATTCTAACGGTTGCTATTTGCGCTATCGGCTGTTCAGCATGAACACTCAACCGATATTGCTGCCGCGGATACGGCTCAGGTCCTTGTCGTCCCCATCATGCCCGGGCCGCGGATCGGCGCTGCCGCCGACGCCGTAGGAGTCGCCATGCACGCTCCCCGAGCCGACGCTGGCGCCCAGGCTGCTGCCGGCGCCGCCGGTGCTGCCGGCCGATCCTGCTCCCATGCTGGAACCCATGCCGCTGCCCATTGCGGAGCTGCTGCCGGCGCCGCCCACCATGCCGCCCATCGTCGTGCCCGGCCCCATGCTGGGCGCGCCGGAGCGCTGTGGATCGGTGCCGTAGAAGCTGTGGATGCCGTTGGCCCAGTTCAGGTCGCTCATGTCGGGCCAGGCGTCCTTGTCGAAGCCGGGCGCGTTCTTCAGCCTTTCCTTGTCCACGTTGAGCACCATGCGCTTGTTCGCGGTGTCCAGGTGCAGGGCCTGCCAGGGCACGGCGAACAGCTTTTCGCCCAGGCCGAGGAAGCCGCCGAAGCCCAGCACCGCATAGGCGACCTGGCCGGTCTGCATGTCGAGCATGATTTCCTTGATGTCGCCGAGATCTTCCTCCTGCGCATTGACGACGCTGTCTCCGATCAGCGTGTCGGCGCCCATCAGCTCAGGGCCGGGACCGGTACTGCGGGTGTCCTTGTACATGCCATATTTGTCACGATCTGCGTAGCTCATCGCACACCTCCTAGGTCGTTGGTTGGCCACGAAGCAGGGTAGAACGCAGCCCTGCTGGTCGCATGATATGGCGCAATCGTGCGAGGGCGCGCGCGCCAGGCGACGGTCTCCCGGCGCGCTATGCGAGTTAGCGCACAGAACAGTATTTGCAGCATGGTTATTGTGCCAAGTAATGTTTCGGAGAGAAAAGAAATGACCGTCAATTCGCGCTGCAACTACACCGGCCTGTTCAGCCAACGCATTCCGACCCGCTCGATCACGAACACCGTCGCTTCCTTTTTCGCCCGCCTGAGCTGGTTCGGCCGCCGCTGAACCGGGGCGCAGCGCGCGGGCTGGCCCCGGCCCGCGCGCCAGTCTCAGGGCCCCGTCAAGGGTTGCCGCCGCCGCCCGATACGCCGTAGACGTGCGCGGTGGTGTAGCTCGACTCGTCCGAGGCCAGGGTCACATAGGTGGCCGCCAGCTCGGCCGGCTGGCCCGGCCGCTTCATCGGCGTGTGGCCACCGAAGCTCTTCAGGTTCTCCTGCGTCTGGCCACCCGATACCTGCAAGGGCGTCCACACCGGCCCCGGCGCCACCGCATTCACCCGGATCCCTTTCGATGCCAGCTGCTTGGCCAGCGACTTGGTCATCGCCACCTCGGCCGCCTTCGTCATGGAATAGTCCAGCAGGTTCTCCGATGGATCGTAGGCCTGCTGCGAAGCGGTGTTGATGATGCAGCTGCCGGGCTTGAGATGCGGCAGCGCGGCCTTGGTGATCCAGAACATCGCATACACATTGGTCTTGAAGGTCCAGTCGAAATCGGCCGTCGAGATATCGAGGATCGAGTCGGCCGACTTCTGGCGCGAGGCGTTGTTGACCAGGATGTCGAGCCCGCCCAGCTGGCGCACGGCTTCGTCCACCAGTTTGCGGCAGAAGGCTTCGTCGCGGATGTCGCCGGGGATGGCGACCGCCTTGCGGCCCGCCTGCCGGATCAGCTGCACCACCTCCTGGGCATCCGGCTCCTCGGCCGGCAGGTAGTTGATGGCCACGTCCGCGCCTTCGCGCGCAAAGGCGATCACGGCGGCGCGGCCGATGCCCGAATCGCCGCCCGTCACCAGGGCCTTGCGTCCGGCCAGGCGTCCGCTGCCGCGGTAGGTGGTCTCGCCATGGTCCGGGCGCGGCGTCATCTTGCTGGCCAGTCCCGGCCAGGGCTGCTCCTGCTTGGGGAAGGGTGGGGCCGGGTAGCGCATCGCCGCTTCGCGGGCGCGCCCGGGCGGCGGCTGGTTGGCGGCGCCGGCCTGCTGGGCCATCGCGGGAACGGCCGCGGCGCCGGCCGCGAGGCCGGTGGCGACGGTGCTGACGAAGCGGCGGCGCGAAGGTTCCACGGTCTCGCCGTTCTGCTTGTTATCGGAATCCATTTTTTCTCCTGAAGATAAGGGTTGCACTCCTGCTGGTCTCGTCTGGCGGAACGATGGTAGCCATGATCGGCAAGACGGGGCATTCGCTAGCTCGATGGAAAGAAACAAAATGCCTTGCTGTTTCGCACACCTGTGCTAAAGTAAGGGCATGAATACCACAGCCAAAAGCGAAGCCACCTACGCGACGATCCTCGCGGCCGCCTACGACATGGCCGCTGGCGAGGGCATCGGCAAGGTGTCGCTGGGCGAACTGTCCAAGCGCACCGGCATCAGCAAGAGCGGCGTGTTCTCGCGCGTCGGCTCGCTCGAAGCCCTGCAGGACGCGGTGCTGGACGAATACGACCGCCGCTTCAGCGAGGAAGTGTTCGTGCCGGCGCTGCAGGCGCCGCGCGGCCTGCCGCGCCTGACGATGCAGGTCGAGCTGTGGCTGAAGAAGATCGGCAACGAGACCGCGCGCGGGGGCTGCCTGTACACCGCCGGCGCCTTCGAGTTCGACGACGTGCCCGGACCGCTGCGCGACCGCATCGAAGCCGGGGTGACGCGCTGGCGCGCCTCGCTGCGCAAGACGGTGCTGCAGGCGATGGAAGCCGGGCACCTGCGGCCCGACACCGAACCCGAGCAGCTGGTGTTCGAGATCTACAGCCTGGCGATCGGAGTGATGCACGACGCGCGCTTCCTGCGCGCGAATGCGGTGCCGCGGCGGGCGCAGTGGGCGTTCAACCGCCTGATATCGACGTACAAGAGTTTCAACGATCTGGAATAGGGATGTGCAAAGCGGGACCGGTCACGCCTGTCCCTTTTTTTGAACTGATTTTCGCACACCTGTGCGAAATCGAGCTGAACTGAAGGAGTCGATCATGTCTGCGTTCTGGTTGCTGCTGGTTCCCGTTGCGGGGTTTGCGTGGTTCAGCGTACGTGCCGTAATGTGCGCGCTGCCGAGATCGAATGAGGATTTCGTGTTTTGCTAGCGCAGCAGCTTGAGTCCCGGTGGCAGCGCATCGCCCAGCATGCGGGTCTCGACGGCCTGGTCGAGTTCGACCACCTCGCGCACCATGGCCGACCAGCTGGCTGGCGCGCCGCTGGACGACAGGCGCCGCAGCACCTCGTCGCGGACCGCCTGGCCGATGTCGCGCGAGCGGTCGCCGGTCATGCGGGCGATGTGGGCGGCGGCAAAACCGGCCGGCTCGATCTTCTTCCAGTCGAGCTGCAGGAGCTGGCCCAGCCAGCTTTCGGCGGAGGTGCTGGGCGCCACCTCGTGGGCGGCGCCGTGGAAGGATTGGCGCGCACCCACGCGTCCCAGGGCCCACAGGTAGCGTCCGTAGCGCGCCGCGGCGCGCGCATCGATCTTGGCCGCTGGCGGCATCTCCATGATCTGCTGGACGAGCCAGTCGCCGATCTCGGCCTTGTAGGCGGACGGGATGCGCTCCAGCGAGGCGCCGACGCGCAGCATGTCGTCCTCGCTGCCGTCCACCAGCGTCACCGGACGGCGGCCGCGCTCGGATTCGTCGGCCTGCAGGTTGAAGGCGAAGTCGTCGAGCAGGCGTAGTTGGGCTTCGACGGAGAGGCCGCCGGCCACGCGCCGCCACAGCGTCCACCATTCGGCGCGCACCTGGCTATCCTTGTGGTACTGGGCACCTAGCTCGAACATCGCCCACAGCTGCTCGATGCGCCATTCGTCGAGCGGATGGCCGAAGCCCGGACGCAGGCAGTAGCCGGCCAGGTTCAGCCACACGCGCTCGTGCTCGGCGGAGCGGCGGCGGCCCCTGGCGCGCGCCAGCAGGGCGTCGAACAGGCGGCGCAGCAGCGGCGTGGTCCAGCGTTCGCGTCCGCCCAGCAGGTGTTCGAGCGAGGCGCGCAGCTGGCGCACCTCGCGCGGGTCGACCTGCTGCGAGCGGTTGCCGAAGATGCGGTCGATGCGTGCGATGGCGTCGTCCAGTTCCGGCGGCAGATCGAGGTCCTCGGTTGGCTCCTCATCTTGTGCACGCAGCTGGAACTCGAGGCGCCAGCGCTGGGTCGCGTCTTCCTCGGCCACGCAGAAGACCTCGAGCGTGCCTACCTCGGACAGTACGATGGCCAGCTGCACCGGAATGTCGGCGCTGCGCTTGCTGCGCAGGACCGTCGAAATGGCGGGCAGGCGCACGATGTCGGCCGCCGGCAGGTCGAGCAAGTCGCCCGGCTGCGGCAGTACGCCGCCCGGGTCGGCGGTCATGGAAACCAGGTGAAAGCGCACCGGCCGCCCCAGGCGCAGGGCGAAGCTGCGGCCCGCCAGGCGGACTTCTTCACCGGCGGGGGCACCGCGTGGCAGCAGGCAGACCGCGCGCAGCGTGTCGCCGGATTGCTGCGCGTCGAGCAGCAGGTAGTAGTTGCGCGCCGAGCCGCTTTCGATCGACGGCGCCTGGCCGGCGCGCGCCAGCGAGTAGGCGACACCGCCGCGCGCCACCGCCACGTCCGGGTCCTCGTTGTGCAGCACCTGCACAGGCGCGCCGCGCCAGTGTGACAGCACGTCCGCCAGGCGCTGGGCCAGCGCCGCGCCGCGGAACACGCCGCCGTTGAGCAGCAGGGCGTCGGGCACCGGCAGCGCGCCGTCATCCTTAGTGTCGTCCACCTTGCCGAGCGCTTCGCGCGCGGCCTGCGCATGCTGGCGCAGGAAACCGGCGAGGTGGCGCGTGATCGCCGGATCGCTCGCATACGGCAGGCCGAATTCGACGATGCCGGTCCTGGCGCGCTTGGCCGGCTCCTGCGCTTCGTTCGGCGGCAGGAAGCCGTCGAGCACGATGCGCTGCACGTCCTCGCGCGTGATGGTGGCCGAGCGGCTGCCGCCGATCAGGCGCGCGCCGCTGCCCAGCAGGGTCACGTTGACCTGTTCAGGCGCGTCCGGCGCAAGCAGCTGTTCCTTCGCCGCGCGGCAGCGTTCCGTCAGCTGTGCAAGACGGCCGGCGGACAGGCGTTCGGGATTGCCCAGGCGCGATTCGGCCAGGTGCGCCAGCGCCAGGTCCATGTTGTCGCCGCCAAGGATCAGGTGGTTGCCTACGCCGATGCGCGTGAGCTTCGGCTGGCCGTCTTCTCCCAGCTCGACCTTGACCAGGCTGAAGTCGGTGGTGCCGCCGCCGACGTCGGCCACCAGCACCAGGCGCGTCTGCGCCAGGTCCTGGGCCAGGCTGGCGCGGTGGCGGTACAGCCAGTCGTAGAGGGCGGCCTGCGGTTCTTCCAGCAGGCGCAGCTCGGGCAGGCCGGCCATGCGCGCCGCTTCGAACGTAAGCGCACGTGCGCCCTCGTCGAAGGAAGCGGGCACGGTAAGGACGATCTGCTGGGCTTCCAGCGGCGCGGTGGGAAAGCGCCGGTTCCAGGCCGCGCGCAGGTGCGCCAGGTAGCTGGCGCTGGCCGCGACGGGCGATACCTTCGCCACGTCGGCATCCTCGGCGCCCCAGGGCAGGATGGCGGCCATACGGTCCACACCCGCATGCGACAGCCAGCTCTTGGCGCTGGCCACCAGCCGTCCGGGCGTTTGCGCGCCGAGCACGCGCGCCAGCCGGCCAACGGCAACGCGTTCAACTCCGGCCGGGTCCTGCTGTCTCCAGGGGAGCTGGAGTTCGCCGGGGGCGAGTTCGCCCTCGGCGGGGTGATAGCGCATCGAGGGCAGCAGCGGCGCCGCGGCGACCTCGCCGGGCGCCACCAGCTGCTCGATGGCCAGCAGCTCGACCTGCCCTCCGCCGGGCAGGGCGTAGGCGAGCACCGTATTCGTGGTGCCCAGGTCGATGCTGACGAGGTATTGCGTCACTGCGGCTTCACTGCTGGTCGGGCGCGTTGCGAACGTCGAACTCGATCTTCCAGCGCTGGCCTTCACGCGATACCGCGGCCAGTTCCAGGGTGCCGGCATCGGTTGCCAGCGCGTGCAGCTTGACCTGCACCACATCGCCCGCGACACGGCCTTCCGCCGGCAGGGTCGCCTGGATTTCGTTCATCTCCTGCAGCTCGTCCGGACCCCAGAACTCGAGCACCTCGCCGATGCGGTCCTGGCGACGCGTGGTGGAGCCGAAGAAGCGGAAGGTGACCGGCTCGCCCACCACCAGGCCGAATTCCTGGCCCGGCAGTTCGAGTTCGCTGCCTTCTTCCATGCCGAAGGGCGCCACGCACAGGGCTTCGATCGGCGGGGCCAATCCGGGGATCGCCGGCATCGAGGATTCCACGCCGACGTAGTAGGAACGGGCCGTGCCGCCGCGGATGCGCACGCCGCCGCCGCGCCGCGCGTAGCTGAAGTAGGCCGCGCCGCGCGCCACCGCCAGGTCGAGGTCCGCGCCTTCGAGCATGCGCGCCGGCTCGGCGCCTTCCATGTAGAGCCAGTCGTTGATGGTGTCCATCACGCGCTGGGCCAGGATGTTCGACTTGAACACGCCGCCGTTGAACAGCACCGCGCTCGGGTGCAGGAAAGTGTGTTCCGCGTTCACGCGGCCTGCGAAACCTTCGAGCTCGGCGGTGGCGCCGGCCTGGCGCGCCAGGAAGGCGGCCAGGTGCTTGGTGATCGCGGCGTCCTGTGCATAGGGCAGGCCGACCTGGGTCAGGCCGGCGCGCTGGCGCGTGGCCGGGCGTGCGCTTGCCTCGACGCGCGGGAAGAAGCCGTCGGTGATGAAGGCGGTGACTTCGTCGCGCGTGAGTTCGGTGCGGATCGAGCCGCCGATGAGTTTCGAGCCGCGGCTCGGCACCACGATCGGCCACACGGTGGCGTTGGCGTCGGCCAGCAGGTGTTCCTTGGCGCTGCGGCAGCCGTAGGTGAGGGCGCGCATCTGCCAGGAATCGAGCTGGGTGCCGTTCGCCTGGAGCTTGCGCGCCACGAAGTGGGCCAGGGCCAGGTCCATGTTGTCGCCGCCCAGCAGGATGTGGTCGCCCACCGCCACGCGGTGCGGTTCGAGCTTGCCGTCACGCTCGAGGATGGCGATCAGCGAGAAGTCGCTGGTGCCGCCGCCCACGTCCACGACCAGCACGATGTCGCCGGCCTTGACCTGCTTGCGCCAGGCGCCTTTGCTTCCCTGGATCCAGCTGTACAGGGCCGCCTGCGGCTCTTCCAGCAGGGTCGGAGCGAAGCCGGCGTTGCGTGCGGCTTCTGCAGTGAGTTCGCGCGCGCCCGGGTCGAACGAGGCCGGAATGGTGACGGTGACCTGCTGCTCTTCAAAACGCGCGTCCGGATGGGCGGCGTTCCAGGCCTGGCGCAGGTGCGCCAGGTAGCGGGTGGATGCCTCCAGCGGCGAGACGCGCGTGACTTCTTCCGGCGCGTCGTGCGGCAGGATCGCGGCGCGGCGGTCCACGCTCGGGTGGCTCAGCCAGCTCTTGGCCGAGGACACCAGGCGGATCGGGGTGGTGGCGCCGCGGCTGCGCGCCATTTCGCCGGCGATGAAACCTTCGCCGCCCGCACTCCAGGGCAGCGCCGTCTCGCCCGCGGCCAGTTCGTCCGGGTGCGGCAGGTAGAGGAAGGAGGGCAGCAGCGGCAGCGCCTCGACGGTGCCCGGTCCGCTCAGCTGCGGAACGGGCAGCACGCCGTCGACGGTCTTCTCGCCGTCGCTGGCCTGCAGGTCGACATAGGAGAGGGCGCTGTGGGTGGTGCCCAGGTCGATGCCGATGGCATAGCGTGGATCGCTCACAGTTCCACCTCCGCTGGCGCCAGCACGCGCGCGTCGTGCTTCTCCGCCAGCTGCGGCAGCTGGACCTTGGTGGCGCGCCAGCCGCGGTGCGACAAGGTTCCCTTGAACGGGGCCTGGCCAACCACGTTGCCGGTCAGGCGCACGCTGGCGGCGTCGAAGCCTTCTTCCAGCGTGACGCGGGCGCCTTCGGCTTCGCTGCGCACCGGCTCGATGGTGAAGTGCTCGCGCAGCACGCGCGCGCAGCCTTCATGCACGACGCGGGCGGCGGCGCCGATGTCGGCGTCCGAATAGGCGCTCAGGTTTTCCTGGGTAAAGTCGATCAGGCGGGCTTCGCGCTGGAACAGGCTCAGCAGCTGCAGGGCCGACTCGGCGCTCGGGGCGCGCAGCGGCGCAGGAGTTGGCACAGGCGTCGGCGCCGGGGTAGGGGCCGGCGTCGGCGCGGCCGTCGGGGCAAGGGTCGGGGCAGGCGTCGGCGCCGGAGTGGGAACCACGGCAGGGCCTACCGCGTCATCGCGCACGCGCGCGGCGAATTCGGCATCGCCGAGCGATTTGAAGAAGCTGCCGAAGGCGATCGAAAGCCGGCCGAAGAAACCGGGCAGTTGGGTCGGTGTATTCATTCTTGATGTTCTGTAGGGTGGGGACGGGCGCGCTGTCGGGCCAGGGTCCGGAAAACGCGCATGATACCAGTTTGGCTACAGCCCGGGCACGCGCGTCCTCCAGCCCCTTCCCCGGGCGGCTAGCGCGCCGCCATCTCGCGCATCTTGCGCCGCAGGGCGCGTTCGCGGCGTGCTTCTTCCTCCCAGTCGTCGCGCAGCCCCCGCCACAGGGCGATGACCATCAGTACGATCACCAGGGCGAAGGGCAGGGCGAACAGGATGGTGGCGGTCTGCACGGCGTCGATCCCGCCCGCCAGCAGCAGGCTGATGGCGATACCGGCGATCAGGGTGCCCCAGATCAGCTTGGTGCGGGTGGTCGGATTCGGATTGCCGTCCTGGCTCATCATGCCCAGCACCAGCACGGCCGAGTCGCCCGAGGTGACGAAGAACACCACCACCAGCAGTGTGGCCACCACCGACATGATCTGGCCGAAGGGCATGGCGTCGAACAGCGCGAACAAGGCGGTGGCCAGGTCGGCCTTGACGGCTTCGGCCAACGGGACGTGCTGCCAGATCTCCAGGTAGAGCGCGGTGCCGCCGAAGATCGAGAACCAGATGAAGGCCGCCAGCGAGGGCGCCAGCACGGTGCCGAGGATGAATTCGCGGATGGTGCGGCCGCGCGAGACGCGCGCGATGAACAGGCCGACGAACGGCGACCACGAGATCCACCAGGCCCAGTAGAAGATGGTCCAGTTGCCGACCCAGCTGCTGTCGCGGAAGGGCGTCGAGCGCAGGCTCATCCGGACAAACTCGCTGGCATAGCTGCCCAGGGTATTGGTGAAGGTGTCGATGATCGCGACCGTCGGCCCGAGCAGGAACACGGCGACGGCCAGCAGCGCCGCCACGATCATGTTGGCATTCGACAGCAACTTGATGCCCTTCTCGACGCCGGAGATGGCCGAAGTGAGAAACATGGCGGCGGTCACGATGATGATGACGACTTGCGCGGTGGGGCTGATCGCGACGCCGAACACGGCGTTCAGGCCGCTGTTGATCTGCAGCGCGCCGACGCCGAGCGAGGCGGCCACACCGAAGGCCGTGGCCACGATCGCCAGGCCGTTGAACAGGCCCGACATGGCGCGAATCGGACGCCAGGGCAGCGAGCTGGTAACGGTGCTGATCAATGAATTGCCGCCGCGCCGGTACTGGAAGAAGGCGATCGCCAGCGCCACCACGCTGTACACGGCCCAGGGGTGGATGCCCCAATGGAAGAACACGTAGCGCATGGCGGCGTTGGCCGCTTCCGGCGTGCCGGCCGTGACGCCGGGCGGCGCGGTGACGTAGTGGGAAACCGGTTCGGCCACGCCCCAGAACACCAGGCCGATGCCCATGCCGGCGGCGAACAGCATGGAGAACCAGCTGCCGAGCGCGAATTCCGGTTCGTCGTCCTCGCCGCCGAGCTTGAGGTCGCCGTAGCGGCTGAAGGCGACAAAGGCGGCGAACAGGACCAGGGCCAGCACGACCCACAGGTAGAACCAGCCGAAGTTGCGGGTGAGTGCGGCAAGCATCTCCGAGAAGACGGCGGCCATGTTGTCCGGGGCAATAATGCCCCATAGGACGATCAGAAAAATAAAGCCCGCAGAGCAGAGCAGTTGCATGAGTTCTCCTTATTGATGCGTGCGGGCGCAGGCCAGCAGGAGGGCCGGGCGTAACCGCAGGCAGGGTCGGGCGGAGCAGGTGCCTGGGCATGAAGATGCCGGGCATGCACTGCCAGCTTGACCTTGACGGATCGCCTGCATGACAGGCGTTCAGTATGGACCAATCGCTGCGAGACTGTCGCACAGCGCTATGGCCCTTACCGGCGAGAGGGATATTGACGCTGGCCTTGGCCAGCGGGCTGGAGTGTAACACACAATGCATTTGCACAAATGTGTGAGCAAATAATCATGTGCTAGAGATAGTTGATTCGTGAATGGCGATCATCATTGATCGCAATTTGATTTCTATCTGAAAGGGCGCATACTGGAGTTACTCCATAGCGATCTCAGGAAATAACATCATGGCCATCATCGTCAATTTCATCCGCAGCCTCTTCCTTACCCCGGCCCCCATCACGGCCCACAATAGCGGCGGCGACCTCTGGACCCTCTATCAGCTCAGCCGTGGCCGCGACTCGGTATCGCCCGCCGTGCTGCGCAAGCTGGCCGACGCCGCCAAGTAAGCCCTACCGCTTTCTGCAAAAAGCCCTGCTACGAGCAGGGCTTTTTGTTTCGTGCATACGTCGGGGTCAGGTCTGACATTTGGACACGGGCTGAGCAATACGGCAAGGTAACGCTCGAGTTCGTGTCTGAATGTCAGACCTGACCCTCATGTTTGGACGCCGCCAAGTAAGCCCTACCGGTTTCTGCAAAAAGCCCCGCTGCGAGCGGGGCTTTTTGTTGTGCGTGGCTGAAGAACCTGGATGGTGTTCAGTTCAGTGGAATGACGTCGTCGCCCGGCGCCGGCTCGCAGGCGGCGCCCAGCGGCTCCCAGCCGCGGCGCACCACGATGCGGTCCTGCGTGTGGCACAGCTCGACGCGGTGCGCTTCCGGCGCCCGGCGGCGCACGAAGGCTTCGATCGAGGCCGGCACGCTCGTATGCAGCGCGAGCGCGTGCAAGTCTTCGACCGGATGGTCGTTCATGTGCACCAGCGGTACGAACTGCCCGGCAAACATCAGCCAGTGCGAGGGAATCCGGACCGGGCCGGCGGTATAGCCCTGCGCGCGCAGCCAGCCCTGCGCGTCCTCGCGCGGGTGCGTGCCGGCGCCGCCATCCGCGCGCGCTCCCCAGGCGCTGGCGAGCAGTTCGGCCACCCAGCCGTTGCAATTCTGGTAGCGGGTGCCGTAGGCATAGGCATTGGCGCTGTACTCCCCGCCCAGCAGGGCCAGGGCCAGGCGCTTGTCCAGCGCCGCGCCTTCGAGCAGGGCGGCGTCTTCGCTGGGCAGGAAGACCAGCGAGATATGGCCGCGCGTGGGGGCGTCGGCGCCCAGCGCGAAACCGGCCACGCCCTGGTCGAACAGGCGTGGGCGCGATTCGTCACAGGCGTAATACAGCTGGCGCACGGCCCACGGGCCGCCGGGATTGTCGCGCAGGGCGATGCCGGCGTGCGAATACAGCTGGCCGAAGCGGCTCAGGTCGAGGCCGGCGCGCGCGATGAGGGCAACGCGCGCTCCCGAACGTTCCAGTTCGGTCTTGACCGCGCCGGCGAAGCGCAGCACGCGGTCCTGCTCGGCGGCGCTGATGTCGATCGACTGCTGGCAGAAGGCCGGCAGCCCGGCTTGCGCTGCCGCGCTCGCGCCCAGCAGGAGCGCGGCAGCGGCGAACTTGCTGAACATTGCTTAGATCGTGACCTTGCGCGAAGCCAGGTCGCGGTACCAGTCGTCCTGCAGCGCCAGGAAGAAGGAGCGCTTGGTGTCGGCGTGGGCGAAGTCGAAGCCGTACACGCGTTCGCTGACCTGCACCAGTTCGCCCTTGCCGACGTCGCGTCCGGCCAGTGCGCGGTTCGGCACGTCGAGGGTGAATTCGCGCACCGGGCCGGCGGCGACCGCGCGCAGGGTCATGCGGGTGGTATCCGCCTTGCCCGGCGCCTGGGCGATGTCGATCACGCGGTATTCGCCCGCGGCCACGCGGTCTTCGCCGCTCGAGCTGTTGCTGGAAGCGCCGATCGAATCGGAGATGCTGCCCGACGAGGCCGAGCCCGCGCTGGAGGCGGACGAGGTGAAGCTGGTGGCGTGGACAGGAGCGGCGACGGCGGCGGCGAAGGCGGCCAGGCACAGCGCGCGGGACAGGGTGGTGAAGGTCATGGTGCTTTTCTAGTGAAGAGTAATGAAACGGGAATGACGGCTATGGTACAAGTGCCGCGAACCGTTGAGAAGGCGGCAATGGTCGGATTTCTGTAAGTTCTTGTAATCGTCGACGAGGATGTGGGCTTTGTGCCGCAGGCTTGTTTCGGAAAAATTTCTGAATCCGGCGTAGGATTGTCTGTTCCTTATTTATCCGGAGGATGCCGACGATGACACCAGCACGCAACCAGCGGGTCCTGCTCGCTTCCCGTCCCGAGGGCCTGCCGCGGCCGGAGAACTTCCGCATTGTAGAGGAGCCTTGCCCGGTTCCCGCCGATGGCCAGCTGCTGCTGGAAATCCTGTACCTGTCGCTCGACCCTTACATGCGCGGCAGGATGGACGATGCGAAATCGTATGCGGAGCCGGTCGCGCTCGGCGCCGTCATGGAAGGCGGCACCGTGGCGCGCGTCATCGCATCGCGCCACGCGCAGTATGCGGTGGGCGACATCGTGCTGTCGCACTCGGGCTGGCAGCGCTATGCGCTGTCCGATGGCCTTGGACTGCGCAAGCTCGACCCCGCGGTGGCGCCGCCCAGCACAGCGCTCGGCGTGCTGGGCATGCCCGGCTTTACGGCCTGGGCGGGCCTGCTGCAGATCGGCCGCCCCCGGCCGGGCGAGACCGTGGTGGTGGCCGCGGCGAGCGGCGCGGTGGGCTCGGCGGTGGGGCAGATCGCCCGCATCCAGGGTGCGCGTGCGGTCGGCATCGCGGGCGATCCCGACAAATGCGCTTTCGTGCGCGACGAGCTGGGCTTCGACGCCGTGGTCGACCACCGCGCGCCCGATTTCGCGCAGCAGCTCGCAAGCGCCTGCCCGCAAGGCATCGACGTGTATTTCGAGAACGTCGGCGGCAAGGTGTGGGATGCGGTATTCCCGCTGCTGAACGACTTCGCCCGGGTGCCGGTGTGCGGCCTGATTGCCCAGTACAACGCCTTGCCGCAGGCTGCGCCCGGCGTCGACCGGCTGGCCCTGCTCATGCGCGACGTGCTGACGAAGAGCCTGAACATCCGCGGCTTCATCCAGCGCGAGTTTGCCGAGCTGCGGCCCGCCTTCCTGCAGGAAGCGCAGGGGTGGGTAGGGGATGGGCGCCTGCGCTACCGCGAGGACATCGTCGAAGGGCTGGACAAGGCGCCGGCAGCCTTCATCGACCTGCTGCAGGGACGCAATTTCGGCAAGTTGATCGTGAAGCTTACACAGTAGCCGACTTTTCCGGCAGTTTTGCCAATTTCCTCTCGGGCTCAAACAGACGGGACAAAAGTGCGACATCCCAGTAGAGCTCATGCTACGTTGTACATATGTAGCGTGGCTTACTGCCGACGCAGATGTTCACTGGGAGAGGGAAATTGAAGCCTCTTGCACACGTTTTCGCATGCCTGTTGCTGGGCTCCATATCGCAGCTCGTTCCGGCACAGAGCCGGAATGTGCCCACCGTGCCGTCGTCGGACGGGCAGGTCCCGGACACGATGGAAGCACGCGTGGCGGCTTGTGTCAGCTGCCACGGTGTTGCAGGGCGCGGCGTCCAGAATGTCTATTTCCCGCGCCTGGCCGGCAAGCCCGCAGGCTACCTCTACAACCAGCTGGTGGCCTTCCGGGACGGTCGCCGCAAGTACGTTCCGATGAACTACCTGCTGGCCTACCTGCCTGATGCCTATCTCTACAAGATGGCGGAATACTTCGCCGCCCAGAACCCGCCGCCGCTGGCGACGACGGGGCAGCCGCCATTACCGCAGCTGGTGCGGGATGGACAGCAGATCGTCACCGGCGGCGTGCCGGCGCGCCGCATTCCTGCCTGTGCCACTTGCCATGGCAGTGACCTGGCGGGACGTGAACCAGGCATTCCTGGCCTGCTGGGCTTGCGTGCCGACTACGTGAGCGCGCAGCTTGGCGCGTGGCGTTATGGCGTACGTACCGCGCTGGCTCCGGACTGCATGCAGGTAATCGCGTCGAGCCTGACCGAGACGGAGGTCGCCGCCGTGTCGGCCTACCTGAGTTCTCTGCCGGTGACCGATGTCCGGCCCGTGAAGGGGAATACGACGGCGCTGCCCATGCCCTGCGGCAGCCAGGTCCATTCGAAGTGAAAGGCATGCGTCCATGAGTACATCTGCCAAGTTCAAGCGAGCGACGATCTGGGGTCTTGCCGGCGGGGTGATCGTGCTTGGCGTGGCCCTGGCCCTGACGGTGGGCCGCGGGCTGCGGCCGCCGGAACTGCTGAACAGCAGGGCCGGGACCGAAGTCGACGGCATGGCGTCCGCCGAACTGATCGCGCGCGGCAAATACCTGGCGCAGGCGGGCGATTGCATCGCCTGTCATACGATTCCTGGTGGGAAAATTTTCTCGGGCAACCGCCCCATGCCCACGCCTTTCGGGACGCTGTATGCGCCGAACATCACGCCCGACCGTGAAACCGGCATCGGCGACTGGACGGCTACCGAGTTCTTCAACATGATGCGCACTGGTAAGTCGCGCAAGGGCGAGCTGCTCTATCCGGCCATGCCCTTCGCGAGCTATACCAAGGTGACGCGCGCCGACAGCGACGCGATCTTCGCCTACCTGCGCTCGGTGCCGGCGGTGCGCATGCAGACGCGCGAACACGACCTGCGCTTCCCCTACAACAACCGCTCGCTGCTGATCGGCTGGCGCACGCTCTATTTCCAGGAGGGTGAGTACCAGCCGGATCCGGGCAAGTCCGCCGAATGGAACCGTGGCGCCTACCTGGTCCAGGGCCTGGGCCACTGCGCCATGTGCCATACCCCGATCAACGCGCTGGGCGGCTCGTCGGAAGAGCAGGCCTTCCGAGGCGGCCTGATCCCGATGCAGAACTGGTACGCGCCCTCGCTCACCTCGAACAAGGAGGCCGGGCTGGGCAACTGGGAAATCCAGGACATCGTCGACCTGCTGCAAAAAGGGGTGTCGAACCGCGGCACCGTCTACGGACCAATGGCCGAGGTCACCTTCAACAGCCTGCAGTTCATGACCGACGCCGACGTGCGCGCGATGGCGGTTTACCTCAAGAGCCTGCCGGCGGACCAGCCGGTCAATACCGATCCCGACATGGCCCCCGCGCGCGCGCATGCCACCCAGCAGTTCGCGCAGGGCCGGCGCATCTATGACGCGCAATGCGCCAGCTGCCATGGCGAGCGCGGGCGTGGCAAGCTGCCGCACTATCCGCCGCTGGCGAACAACCAGTCGATCACCATGACTTCCGCCGTCAACCCGATCCGGATGGTGCTCAACGGCGGCTACCCGCCTGGCACGCGCCGCAATCCGATGCCCTACGGGATGCCGCCTTTCTTCCATGAGCTGTCGGACGACGACGTTGCGGCGGTGGTGACCTATATCCGGACCGCTTGGGGCAACCGCGGCGCTCCGGTGACGGCGCGCGAGGTGAGCGAACTGCGCGCGGCGACCGTCGAGTAATTCCTGGAAGGGCTGATTAACAAGGAGAATCCATGATCCTGGAACCGATGGACAGTGATGGCAGCGCCGACCAGCAGCGTGTGGACGCCATCGTGGCGCAGGGGCCGCGCGGCGCCTTCGCCGTGGCGGGGCTGGCGGTGGCGATCGTCATGGCAATCTGGCTGGCGTTCTACGTACTCGTGTACCTGGCGCGGGGAGGAGGCTAAGATGGCCAACACCACGCCGGACATTCCCCGTGGCGCCGACGGCGACGCGCTCGAACATGTCGCCCACGCGGCCGAGATGCGCTGGGCCTGGCTGGTCGGCGCCATCATCGTGTTCCTGGTCGGGATGATCGTTTACATGAGCGTGCACTGGGCCGCGATGCCGCCGGTGCGCACCGAGACCATCGATCCCAATACCCTGCACCTGTCGGGCGAGTTCGTGGAAGGCAACCTTGGTTCCGTGCTCGAGGATGACGGCAGCGTCACCGTGCGCGTGCTGGCCAACCAGTACTCCTTCACTCCTTCGTGCGTGCTGGTCCCGGCGAATACGCCGGTGCGCATTCGCGGGACCGCCGCCGACGTGGTGCACGGTTTCTCGATCGCCCAGGGCAACGTCAACGTGATGCTAATCCCGGGCTACATTTCGAACTTCAGCACGCAATTCGAGAAACCGGGAGAGCACGTGTTTCCCTGTCACGAATACTGCGGGGTCGGGCACGCGGCCATGTGGGCACGCGTGAAGATCGTCGACCGGGCCGAGTTCATGCGCCAGGCCAGCGAGGGAAGGAGGGCGAGCTGTGTTCAGCAATGATTCCAGACGGCTGGTACTGGCCCATTTCTGGGTCGCCTTCGCCGCGTTCTTCGTCGCCCTGGTACTGGGCGAATGGCAGATGTACATCCGCAGCCCTCTGCGTGACTGGATCGGCAACCCCGAGCTGTACTACCGCGCCGTTACCGCGCACGGGTCGGCCATGGGCTATGTGTTCCCGACCCTGGTGGCAATGGGCTTCGGCTATGCGATCGTGGAACTGGCGCTCAAGCAGCCGCTGGTGGGACGGCGCTGGGCCTGGCTTGGGTTCTTCCTGGTGGTGATCGGCACGGTGACGGCGATGGTGCCGGTGTCGATGGGCCTGGCCACGGTGCTGTATACCTTTTACCCGCCCCTGATCGGGAATGCCTTCTACTACATTGGGGTGGTGCTGGTGGTCGTGGGTTCGTGGATCTGGGTGGCGCTGATGTCGATCAACCTCAAGGTGTGGAAGGCGGCCAACCCGGGCGCCACGGTGCCGCTGCCGATGTTCGCCAACCTGGCCGGCGCCTACCTGTGGGCCTGGACCTCGCTCGGCGCGGCCATCGAGATCCTGTTCCTGATCCTGCCGGTGGCGCTCGGCTTCAAGAGCACCATCGACGCCGGCCTGGCGCGCGTGTTCTTTTCCTGGACCCTGCACGCGATCGTCTACTTCTGGCTGATGCCCGCCTACATCGCCTTCTACACGCTGGTGCCACGCGCCATCGGCGGGCGGCTCTACAGCGACAAGATGGCGCGCATTTCCTTCGTGCTGTTTCTGGTGTTTTCGATGCCGATCGGCGTGCACCACCTGTTCCAGGACCCGCAGGTTGGCTCGGGCGTGAAGTTCCTGCACGCCGTATTTACCGGCATGGTGTCGGTGCCGACCCTGCTGACCATCTTCACCATCACCGCCTCGGTCGAGATCGCGGGACGGCTGCGTGGCGGCACCGGGGCCTTCGGCTGGGTCAAACGCCTGCCATGGAAGAATCCGATGATGCTGGCGGTCGCCTTTTCCTTCATCCTGCTCGGCTTCGGCGGTGCGGGCGGCCTGATCAACATGAGCTACCAGCTCGACTTCGCCGTCCACAATACGCAGTGGATCACCGGCCACTTCCACCTGATCTTCGGGGGCGCCATCGTCATCATGTATTTCGCGCTGGCCTATGACCTGTGGCCGCACCTGACCGGCAAGCAGCTGGTGGCCGGACGCATGATGCGTGCCCAGCTCTGGCTATGGTTTGTTGGCATGATCGTGCTGACATTCCCCTGGCACATCACCGGCATTCTCGGCATGCCGCGCCGGATGGCCTATTTCGACTACAGCCATCCCGAGATCTCGGCCCAGGCGATCACAGTGATCATCACCTTCTTCGGCGGGCTGCTGCTGGTGATCTCTGGCCTGCTGTTCCTGCTGGTGCTGCTGCGCGGCCACCGCAGTGAGCGCGTCAGGCTGCCCGAATTCCGCTTCAGCCAGCCGGTGCATGCGGGCGGCCGGATGCCCGCCGCGCTCAACAGCTATGCGCTATGGCTGGCACTGATGATCGGGCTGTCGCTGGTGAATTACGGCTACCCGATCAGCCAGCTCATCGCACTAAAGCAGACCTCGGTGCCGGCGGTGCCGGTGGGAGCACAGCCATGAGCATGGAAAAGACCTTTTCATTCCGCAACCGCTGGTTCGCCTGGAGCGTCGCGATCCTGGCAGTGATCGCCTTCGCGGCCGCGCTGGTCGGCTTTGTCTGGGTGCCGAAAGCGCATGCCCGCGCCGCGATGGAAAGCCTGTGGGAATCGATCTGCAGGGCCGCGGGCGCGCCGGCACCTTATCAAAGCGCAGCACTGCCGGAGGATGAACGGAAATATCCGAGCAACGTGATCGTGAACGCCACTATGATGGGCGCCGCGGGAAATGTCTCGGTGGGCAGGGGGGCAACGCTGGCGATGGCCTGCACCATGTGCCATGGCGCGCGCGGGACCAGCCCGGCCGGGACGCCGCACCTGGCGGGGCAGCCGGCTTCGAGCACGTACAAGCAGCTGCGCGACTTCGCATCGGGCCACCGCCCGAGCGCCATCATGCGGCCGCTGGTGATGGAGCTGAGCGACCAGGACATGCGCGATCTGTCCGCCTATTACGCTTCGCTCGAGCGCGAGCGCATTGCCGCAGTGGAACAGGTGGCACAGGCAAGTCCACGATTGGTGCGCAACGGCGACCCCATGCGTGCCATCGGTGCCTGTGCCTCGTGCCACAGCCCGCATGCCTCGCGTCCGGCCACACCGGTGCTGGAAGGATTATCGGAAAGCTATCTGCGTGACCAGCTCACGGCATTCCGTGATGGCCGGCGCGCCAACGATATCAACCGCCAGATGCGCAATGCCGCGCATGGCCTGACAGATACGGAGATCGTGGAGCTCAGCCGGTACTACGCTGCCCGCTGATCTGCAGGCTTGGGGCCTGCGTTGCCTCAGCCGCAAAGCAGGAGGTACAGCCCGCCGTAGGCCAGCACGGCCACGACGATGCCCAGGAGGATGCCCAGCAGGGGATAGACGTTGAACCTCGAGCGGGATTTCACGCGTTCAAGGTGCTTCGCACCTTTGCCTGCTTTCTCTACGGGCTTGCTTAGGTTCATGACGGTATCCCTGCATGTCTAGTATTGAACATAAGTCTCGTCTGCAGGCTTTTCAAGCGGTTTGCGCAAACCTGCAGCAGCTCAAGGCAAGCATTTCTGTTTGATAAGGTGTTTTGGCATGGGCTGGTCTGCTTGCAGCGGATTATCTTGCCGCTTGTGCACGCTAGCGTACAGACGGCTGCGTTTGAAAGCGGACATACTGCAAGCCTCAGTTTTGTGATGAGTTACTTGCCGCCTTCGAGAGACCATGCTGCCGACTTTCGTAACCCTGGTTGCCGTGATCGTCCTCGCGACGCTGCTGCCCCTGTTGCGATGCACGGGGTGGTGGATACGCGACCTCGATTTTCCACGCCTTCAACTGGCCATCCTGTCGCTCGCCGTGCTGGTCGGGCAGTTCGTGTTCCTCGACTGGCGCGACAGCCATTTCCACCTGCTGCTGGTGGCGAATGCCGCCTGCCTCGCTTACCAAGTCTGGTGGATCATTCCATACACCAAGGCCTATCCGCACGAGGTGAAGAATGCGGTGGTTGGCGGGGCGAACCGTCAGTTCCGTATCCTGACGGCCAATGTGCTGATGCCGAACCGGAATGCCGAAGGCTTGATCGCGCTGATCCGCCAGCACCAACCCGACATCTTCGTCACGCTGGAAACGGATGCGTGGTGGCAGGAAAGGCTGGATGTGCTCGAGAAGGACTATCCCCATGCCATCAAGTGTCCGCTCGATAATCTGTATGGCATGCACGTCTATTCGCGGCTGCCGCTGGAAGACAGCGCCATCCAGTTCCTGGTCGAGGACGACATCCCGTCGATCCATACCCTGGTTATCCTGCCGTCCGGACACAAGGTGCGCATGCATTTCCTGCATCCGACGCCGCCCAGCCCGACGGAACACATGGAATCGACCCAGCGCGATGCCGAACTGCTGGTGGTTGCCAAGAGCGTGGACGAGGCCGGCCTGGAGACGCCGGTGATCGTCGCGGGCGACCTGAACGATGTGGCGTGGTCGACCACCACCCGGCTGTTCCGCAAGATCAGCGGCCTGCTCGATCCGCGCATCGGGCGCGGCATGTTCAATACCTTCCATGCCGGCTTCTGGTTCGCGCGCTGGCCGCTCGACCACCTGTTCCACAGCGAGCATTTCACGCTCTCGCACATCGAGCGCCTGCCGTCTTTCGGCTCGGACCATTTCCCGATGCTGGTCGAGCTCACCTATGACAGTGCGCGCGGCGCCGATCAGGAGGGCCTGGTGGCGGACGAGGAAGACCACGAGCTGGCGGACGAGAAGATCGCCGCCGAGGATGTGGAGGTATCAGATGTGCACGAGCCCCAGCCCTAAGGCCATGCTGGATCAGGCGGTGGAGGCCCCGCTCACCAGCGCCTGGGCATACACCCCGAAGTCGTCCAGCCCGCGCTTGATGATGGTTACCAGCGCCGGCAGCGGCGCTTCCTGGTAATCCCATTCGGCACGGCAGAATTCGCCGGTGCGCTTGAGGTCCTCGGCCAGCATCGGGGAAATCCAGCCGTGTTCGGCCAGCAGGGTGATCACTTCGCGTTCGTCGTGCGGCAGGCCGAGCCTGGCGTTGCCGATCACGTAGTCGCCCATCTCGATGGCGGCTTCCCAGGCGCGGATCACGTTGAGGGTGGCCGCATCCTGGCGCGTGAGGTCGGTGACAAAAGTGGTCGGGTCCTTTTCGTATTCCTCGCGCGCGCGCCGGCAGCAGCGTTCGATCGTCCCCGCTTTCTGTACCAGGATGCCGTCGTCCATATACCCTCCGCGCGCGTAACGCTTTTAAATTAGGAACATCACCGCCGCCACGCAGGTCGGCCCCAGCGCCCCCAGGAACAGCCCGCCCATGCCGATCGAACCATCCTCGAAGCCTTCGCGCAGCAGCGCGGCGCCGGCCGGGTTCGGCGCGTTGGCGATGACGGTCAGGCCGCCACCGGCGACCGCGCCGGCCACCAGCATGTACTTGGCGTGGTCCGATAAACCCTCGATCAGCGAACCGAGGTAGGTCAGTGCTGCATTATCGGTGATTGCCGTCAGGGCCAGCGCGCCGAAGAACAGCGCGGTCGGCTCCAGGCTCGACACCAGCGGCTGCAGCCACCATTGCTGCATGCCGCCCAGCACCACCAGCCCGGCCAGGAAGAAGCCGACCAGCAGGCCTTCCTTGATGATCAGGCGCGACTGGTGTTTCGGGTAGGCCTGGGTATAGCCGAGGAAGAGCAGGAACAGGCCGAGGAACAGCACCGGGTGATGCGCCAGCAGCACCACGCTCCCCAGGAGGACCAGGTGGACGATCGAGACGACCCAGGGCAGCTGCACGTCCTCGACCACGTTGCCCGGCCTCAGGTGGCGGCGCAGCAGCAGGGTGATGACGCTCGCGTTGAACACCACCGCCAGCGCGGCGCGCCAGCCGAAGGTGGAGGCCATGAAGGCGCTGTCCCAGCCCCAGGTGCCGGCCACCATCAGCACAGGTGGCGCGGCGTAGGAGGTGAGGGTGCCGCCGATCGAGACGTTCACGAACAGGACACCGATCGCGCCGTACTTGAGCCATTCGGGGATGCCGGGCCGGAATACCTGCGGGGCCAGCATCAGGGCCGCCAGCGTCATCGCGGCCGGCTCGGTGATCAGGGAGCCGGAGAGGGGCACCAGCGCCAGGCCGAGCCAGCACAGCGCCACCTCGGTGCGCACCGGGGCCAGCCGGGCCAGCAGGGCCAGCAGGTCGCGCACGGCGTCGAGCACCGGCTGCGAGGCCGCGATCACCATCACCACGAACACGAACAGCGGCTCGGTGTACTGGCGCGACTCGACATAAGCGATGGCCGTGGCGCCATCGGCCTGCAGGGCCATCGCCAGGATCAGCACGAAGGCCCAGAAGCCGAACACGACTTCGACTTCGCCCAGCAGGTGGAACAGCCCGGCATGGCGCGGGTGCCGCTTGGCTAGTGAGTGAAACAGCTTGGTGGAAAAGGTGTGGACGAGGGCGATCGCGAACAGGATGGCGCCGGTGAGCTGGAGCGTATTCAAGGATGGGCTCCGTGGCGTGCGTAAGACAGGTTGTTCATTGTCTGGGTGTAAATGGACAGAGCGCCATTATTTCATGATTCGCGATGCTGGCGTGGTTTTCCAGGCAGGGCACACCTTTAAGTTCTGTCAATACCAATCGTCCAACTGGTATGGCCTAAATGAATACATCTTGCCAAATCCGGGCTCAGCGAGTACTGTACGTTTATACAGTACTTTTTTACCAACCCATATGAACTGCTCACCCACCGCAGGGGTTTCCCCTATGGCGCCAGAGGCCTTGCACCCTTCGCTCTGGCGCGCCTCGCAGCTGGCACGCTCCGGCACGCGCTGCGTCGACACCGGGCATGCCGCACTCTCGTCCCAGCTGCCCGGCGGCGGCTGGCCGGTCGGCACCCTGGTCGAGCTGCTGCAACAGCAGCCCGGCATCGGCGAAATGCGCCTGCTGCGCCCGGCCCTGCAGGCCTGCGCCGAGCGCCGCATCGTCCTGCTGCAACCGCCCCATCCGCCCCAGGCCCTGGCGTTGGCCGCGCTGGGCCTGCCGCCTTCGCGACTGCTGTGGCTGCGTACCAGCCGCAGCGCCGACGCGCTGTGGGCGGCCGAACAGGTGCTGCGCAGCGGCAGTTGCGGCGCGCTGCTGTTCTGGGCCAACCATGCGCGCGGCGAAAGCCTGCGCCGCCTGCACCTGGCGGCGCAAAGCGGAGAAACCCTGTTCTTCATGCTGCGCCCGCTGGCCGCGGCCCAGGACGCTTCTCCCGCGCCCTTGCGCCTGGGATTGCGGCCCGCGGCCGGCGGCATGCACGTCGATTTCGTCAAGCGCCGGGGGCCGCAGCGCGATGCGCCGCTGTTTTTACCCCTCGGCTTGCCTCTCACTTCTTCTCTCCTGCAAAGACATGCGTTTGTGGATCGGCCTCTCCCTACCCCAGCTGGCGCTCGAAATCTTCAGCCCCAACTGGTGCAATGACCCGGGTAGCGTCGTACTCGAGCAGGATCGCGTGCTGGCGGTATCGCCGCTGGCCCGCGCGGCCGGCGTCGGGCGCGGCATGCGGCGCGGCGGTGTGCTCATGCTCATGCCCGAAGCACGGCTGTACGAGCGCAATCCCGCGCGCGAAGCCGAGGCGCTCGATGCGGTCGCGCTGGCGATGCTGCAGTTCACGCCCCAGGTCGCGCTGCTTGAAGAGGCGACGCTGCTGCTCGACATCGGCGCCAGCCTGCGCCTGTTCGGCGGCATCCGCGCCCTGTGCGCCCGCGTGCGCGCCAGCATGCGCGCGCTCGGCTTTAGCGCCTCGGTCAGCTGCGCACCGACGGCGCGCGCGGCCTGGCTGCTGGCGCGCGCGGGGGCGAATGCGATGGCGCACGGCAGCGGGCAGGGCGGCAGGCGCGTCCTCGGACGTTCCTTGCGCATGGCTTCGCTCGAGCGCCGCCTCGAGCGCCTGCCGGTGGCGCTGCTGCCGCCGGCCCGGCCCTATATGTCCTGGTTCGAAGGCATCGGCTGCGAGGCGCTGGGCCAGCTGCGGCGCCTGCCGCGTCCGGGGCTGCAGCGGCGCTGCGGGCGCGAACTGCTCGACATGCTCGACGCCGCCTACGGCATGTCTCCCGAGCTGTTCGAGTGGATCGCGCCGCCCGAGCATTTCCGGGCCCGGCTGGAACTGTTCGACCGCATCGAGCAGGCCGATCTGCTGCTGGCCGGCGCCCACCACCTGGTGCTGCAGCTGGTCGGCTGGCTGTGCGCGCGCCAGCTCGCGGTGGAGCGCTTCACCTTGCTGATGGAGCACGAGCGCGGACGGGTGGCGATGCCGCCGACGCCGCTCGAGATCGTCCTGGCCGAGCCCGCCTGGCGCGACGAGCACCTGGTGCGCCTGTTGAAGGAACGCCTGGCCCGGCAGGAGCTGCCGGGCCCGGTGATCGGGCTCGGGCTGGAAGCGCGGCAGGTGAGGGCGATGGCGCCGCCGACCGAATCGCTGTTCCCCGAGCCGGGCGGCACCGAGGAAGACCGCATGCGCATGCTGGAGCTGCTGGTGGCGCGGCTGGGACCGGAGAACGTGCTGCAGGCGCTGCCCCAGGCCGATTACCGGCCCGAGGTGGCCAACGAATGGGTGCCGGTGCAGCAAAAGACCGAGCGCACGGCGGCAGCTGCGGCGCGGCTGCCGCCGATTGTCACCAGCCTGCCGCGCCCAAGCTGGCTGCTGGCCAAGCCGATCGCACTGCTCATGCGTAACCACCGGCCCTTCTACGGTTCGCCGCTGATGGTAGCCTCGACACCCGAGCGCATCGAGGCCGGCTGGTGGAGCGAGGCCCAGACCCGCGACTACTTCATCGCCGAAGGGCAGGACCATACCTTGTACTGGATCTACCGCGAACGCATCGTCGGCGCCGGCGAGGATGCCGAGCCGCGCTGGTATCTGCACGGGCTGTTCGGCTAGGCGCATGGAGGGCTGGAGGAATTTCCGAGCAGATTGAAGGTCTTGCGGAGCGTTAACCGGGCGCTTCCTTCGGCGCGCTTGCGCGATACTGGCGCATGCGGCCCCCCGGGGCTGCGCTGGTTACCAACAATCTCACTCCATGGAGGACCGAGTGTCCGGCTTGATGAACAGCCGCTGGTGCAGTGACAAGGGGCGGCCCGGATTCCCGCCAGGCAATATGCAGGCGGATGGACAGGATGCGCGAGCACAGGTGGGAGAGGTGCGCAAGGTACTGGTCGTCGATGACGAGGCCGATGTCGCGGACCTGGCCGAGATGCTGCTGGCGGCCCACGGCATGGACGCCATGGTCGCCTATTCGGGCGCCGCGGCCCTCGAGATGCTGGCGGCCCAACCCGACATCGACGCCGTCATTTCCGACGTCATGATGCCCGGCATGAATGGGCTGGAACTGGCCGAGCGCATCGCCGGGAACTATCCGGCGGTCAAGGTCATCCTTGCGTCCGGCTATATGGCGCCAAGCATGTTCAATGGCCAGGCGATCAAGCAGCTCTTCATTGCCAAACCCTACCGCATCGACCAGCTGCTCCGGCTGCTGCGCACCTGAGGCCGCACCGCCACGCTTCAGGCCGGCATGACGCGCGTCAGGTGCAGCTGGCGGCGCAGCACGTAGCCCAGCGATTCGTACAGGGCGATCGCACCCAGGTTGCTGGGGTAGACGTGCAGGAAGGGCTGCAGGCCTCCCTCCATGATGCGAAGCGTGCGCTCGGCCAGCAGGTGGCGCGCATAGGCCTTGCCGCGATGCTCGGGGTGCACGCAGACCGCGCTGACCTCGACCACGCCATGCGGACGCATCCGTTCCCCCGCCATCGCCGCCAGTCGGCCGCCATCCCGGATGCCGAGGAATTCACCCAGTTCGTGGGTACGCTCCGCGAACGGTCCCGGATTGGTCAGCCCGGCAAGCAGGCGCATCTCGCCGGCATCCGCCTCGCCCAGCACCGTGAACGGCAGCGTGCCGGGCCCTGGCGCGCGCGTGGCCACCATCTGCAGCACCGGATCGAGCGGCGTCAGTACCAGTCCGGAGTGCTGCGCGGCCGCCTGGCGCGGCGCCTCGGGCGTGACCAGCATGGCCGCCTCGCCGGGTTCGAGCAGGGCCGCCAGCGCCTCCCAGGCCGCGGGACTGTCGTCGGCCAGTGCCGCGAAGGGACCGATCTCGCGCGGATAGCGCCTGGCCAGCGGGCCGCCGCGGGCCACGTGGCGGTGGCCGCCTTCGAGGGCCGACCAGACCGGCCGGTCAAGGCTGGCGTGCAGGGCAGGGGACAGGGACATGGCGTGCATCCTCTCGGTTGTCGATAAGGAGATGATAGCGCCGTCGCTCCGTATCGGCAGCAAGGCGGACCCGGGCGCGGCGGCCTAGCCCCCCGGGCTACTCGCTGACCTTGCCGCGCAAGGACTTGACCCGCCCGCTGCGCGCCTTGGCATCGAGCCGGCGTAGCTGCGATCCGCGCGTCGGCCGGGTCGGGCGGCGTACCTGGGCTACGACGCTGGCCTGGTCGACCAGGGCCTGCAGGCGCTGCAGCGCGTCCAGCTTGTTCTGTTCGAGGCTGCGCGAAGCCTGCGCCTTGAGAACGATCACGCCTTCCTGCGTGATGCGGGCGTCGCGCAGTGCCAGCAGGCGCTCCTTGACGGCTGCCGGCAAGGACGAGGCGGCCACGTCGAAGCGCGCGTGCACCGCACACGACACCTTGTTCACGTTCTGTCCGCCCGGTCCCTGGGCCCGGATTGCGCTGAATTCGACTTCCGCCGGATCGATGACCGCCATGTCCCACCTGTCAAAGTTTCAGATGACATTGTAAGGGCAGGGCGCTTCCTTCCGCAGCGATCTTGCCGCACGACATAAGAGTTCCGTGTGGTCCGGCATCGATTGCTGCGCTATCATGTATTTACGTGCTCACTGCCTGCCGCGCGCACCGCTGCGCGGCCATCCCGGAGGAGCTGTGAACCTGTCGCCCCTGCCCCTTGCCGTGTTCGTCGTCGATGCGGCCGGCACCGTCACCAGCTGGAACAAGGCCTGCGAAAAACTGGCCGGCTACGGCGCCGGCGAGATCCAGGGCATGACCCTGGACCGCATCGTCGAGTTCGATGATCCGCCCGGCGCCAGGCCGCGCATGGCCGCGCGCGCCGACGCCGAGAACGAGGGCACCCTGCACACGGCCGACGGCCGGCGCCTGCCGGTGCGCATCACGGTGGCGCCGCAATCCTTCGACACCGAGAAGCCCGGCACCTTCAGCGTCATCCTCATCCCACGCACCAGGCAGTTCCCGACGCGCTACGCCCTGATCCAGGACCTGCCGGTGGCCGACATCCTCGAGTCGCTGCCCTGCGTGTTCTACGTGATCGACCAGAGCGGCCACCTGCTGCTGTGGAACCACCAGCTGGAAGAGGCGCTGGAGATGGACGCCGAGGAGCTGCCCACTTCCAACGTCAAGTTCTTCTTCGACGAAAAGGAACGGCCACTCATCGTCGACAAGATCCTCGCCGCCTTCGACGGCGGCGGTTCCACGCACGAGGCGGAACTGGTCGGCAAGCACGGCAAGCGCACCCCCTACCTGTTCCGCTGTTCCCTGGCCCACCTGGGCAACGTCCCGGTCGTGTTCGGTACCGGCATGGACATCACGGCGCGCAAGCAGGCCGAACTCGGCCTGCGGGTGCGCGAGCGCGCCATCTACTCGAGCCTGAACGCCATCGTCATCACCCGCTGCGAAGAAGACGAGCACCGCATCGACTACGTCAACCCGGCCTTCGAGCGCATCACCGGCTACCTGCTTTCCGAGATCCGGGGCCAGGATCCGCGCTTCATGGCCATCCCGGGCTGCGACGAGGACGAGCGCCAGCGCATCCGCGAAGCGCTCACGCGCAAGGAAAGCGTGCGCGTGGTGCTGCGCAACAAGCGCAAGAACGGCGAGGTGTTCTGGAACGACCTGCGCATCGATCCGGTGTCCAACGGCGACGGCGAGATCACGCACTTCGTCGGGGTCATCAACGACATCACCGAGGCCCGCCACTACGAGCGCCGCCTGCACCACCTGGCCCACCACGATCCGCTCACCGGCCTGGCCAACCGCACGCTGCTGCAGGACCGGTTGCGCCAGGCCATCGACAGCGCGAAGCGCGGCGGCTTCATGGTGGCGCTGGCCTTCCTCGACCTCGACAACTTCAAGCACATCAACGACAACTTCGGCCACGATGCCGGCGATGCGGTGCTGCGCGAAATCGCCCAGCGCCTGCGCGAGAACGTGCGCGAGGAGGACACCATTGCGCGCATGGGTGGCGACGAATTCGTCCTCGTCATCTGCAACCCGGCCAGCCACGAACGCATCGCGGAACTGATCGAGCGTATCCGCCGCAGCGTCATGGCGAAGGTCGAGGTAAAGGGGCGGGACATCCTGCCCGGCACCAGCATCGGCGTCAGCATCTTCCCCGACGACGGCGACAGTCCCGAGAAGATCATGCGTGCGGCCGACGCCGCCATGTACCACGCCAAGACTCTCGGCAAGAACAACTTCCAGTTCTATTCCACCGACCTGAACCAGATCGTGCACGAACACCTGATGCTGGAGGCGAACCTGAGCCGCGCGATTCGCGAGCACGAGATGGTGCTCGATTACCAGCCGAAGGTCGACCTGCGCAGCGGCAAGGTGGTGGGCGCCGAGGCCCTGGTGCGATGGCGCCATCCGGTCGAGGGGGTGATCCCGCCCGACCGCTTCATCCCGGTGGCCGAGGAAACCGGCCTGATCGTGCCGCTGGGCGACTGGGTCATCGACGAGGCCTGCGGCGCGCTCAAGGCCATGGAAGCGCTCGGCGCGAAGGATTTCGTCATCGCGGTCAACCTGTCGGCGCGCCAGCTGCGCCAGCGCCAGTTCGCCGAGCGCCTCGGCGCGACCCTGCGCCGCCACGGCGTCGACCCGCGTTCGCTCGAACTCGAGGTGACCGAGAGCCAGCTGATGGACCATCCCGACGAAGCGCTGGACGCGCTGGGCCAGCTCAAGGCTCTCGGGGTGCGCCTGTCGATCGACGATTTCGGCACCGGGTACTCGAGCCTGAGCCACCTGCAGAAGTTCCCGGTCGATGTCATCAAGATCGACCGCTCCTTCCTGGGCGACGTCGGCCACGACGGCCACCTGGTCATCACGCGCGCCATCATCGCGCTCGGCCACAACCTCAAGCTGAAGGTGGTGGCCGAAGGCGTCGAGACGCGCGAGCAGATCGCCTTCCTGCGCGAACACGAATGCGACCAGATGCAGGGCTTTTACTTCAGCCCCGCGCTGCCGCGCGAGACGCTGCAGGAGATGCTTGCCAGGGACGCGCGCCTGCCCGATTGAGCCGCAAGAGAAGGGACCTCAGGCCTTGCCGCCGTCCCGTGCCTGCAGCAGCGCCCAGATCTGTTCCGCGTCGACTGGTTTGACCAGGTAATGGTCGAAACCCGATGCCTGGGCGGCTTCCCGGTCCTTTTCCTGGCCGTAGCCCGTCACCGCCACCAGCATCGATCCCGCGGTCTCGGGCAGTCGGCGCAGGCGGCTGGCCAGCTCGTTGCCGTCCATGTCGGGCAGGCCGATGTCGATCAGGCAGACCTCCGGCCGCTCCTGCCTGGCCCGCTCGATGGCGCGCTGGGAAGAATGTTCGACCGTGACCACGTACCCGAGCAGTTCGCACAAGGCTGCCAGCACCTCGGCGGCGTCGACGTTGTCGTCGACGACCATCACGCGCGCCTGTCCCGCGCGTGCGTCCGGCGCCGCCTGCGCCTGCGCCTGCGCCTGCGGGGGCGCGACGGTGGGCGCCGGCGCCTGCCGGTGGCGCGGCAGATGAATGCTGAATTTGCTGCCCTGTCCCAATCCCGCGCTGTGCAGCGCGACCCGGCCGCCGTGCAGCTCGACCAGGCTCTTGACCAGCGCCAGGCCGATGCCCAGGCCGCCCTGGGCGCGGTCCGGCGTGCGCTCGGCCTGGGCAAACAGCTCGAAGGCATGGGCCACCGTGTCGGGCGTCATGCCGATGCCGTTGTCCGTCACCGTGATCACCACCTGTTCCGCTTCGGTACGCAGGTGCAGCACGATGCTGCCGCCTTCCGGCGTGTACTTGGCCGCATTGTTCAGGACGTTCGCAACGCACTGGACCAGGCGTTTCAGGTCGCCCCACACATGCGCCGGCCCCGGCGCCACGTGGACTTCCAGGTGATGGCGGCGCAGTTCGATCAGCGGCTTGACCTGTTCGACGGCTTCGCTGACGACGCTGCGGGCGTCGACCTCGCGCCGCTCCAGGCTGACCAGGCCGCGGGTGACGCGCGACACGTCCAGCAGGTCGTCGATGAGCCCGGTCATGTGTTTCACTTGGCGCGAGATGATTCCGCTGGTCTGCCGCACGCGTGTTTCGTCGAGCCGCCCGAGGCGCAGCAGGTCGGCAGCCGAGCTGATCGGGGCCAGCGGATTGCGCAGCTCATGCGCGAGCATGGCCAGGAATTCGTCCTTGCGCCGGTCGGCCTCGCGCAGCGCCAGCACCGCCTGCGCGCGCGCCACCGCATCCCAGGTACGGGCCGCGGTCTGGCGCATCAGTTCGACGTCCTCGTCGCTCCACGCGCGCGACTGGTCGTGGTGGGCGAACATGAAGGCCACCGTCTTGCCGTCGCGCTGGATCGGGGCCGCCACCGAAGCGCGCGCGCCGATCTCCGCGTGGGCCGCGGCGGCCGCGCCAACGGTGCGCGGATCGCTGGCCAGGTCGCTGACGCGCATGACGCGTCCCGCGCGGATATCGGCTGCCAGGGACAGGCCGTAATCGTCGAGCCGCTCGACCCGCGCCGGCAGTTCCGGCACCCGGCGCACGTCGTTGTAGTTGTGCCCGACGACGCCGTACTCGACCGCCTCGTCCATGCTGACGTAGCCGACCCGCGGCACGCCGAGGATGCGCGCCAGCTCCCGGGTGGCCACGGTCATCATCATCGCCGGGTCGTCGGCGACGCTGCGCAGCTGTTCATCCAGGTCGAGCAGCATGGTCTTGTGCGCCTCGGCCTTCTGCGCCGCCAGCACCGCCAGCTTGCGGGCGCTGACGTCGTCGAAGAATACGGCCAGGCCGTCTTCCAGCGAGGGATTGGCGCGGACATAGATCCAGGCCTGGCCCCCGCCCGGCAGGAGACAGGCCTGCTCGGCCGACTCGGCCTTGCGGCCGGCGCGCACGCGCGCGAGCAGGGCGACGATCTCGGCGCCGGCCAGCGCCGGGAAGGCCTCGCGGTAGGGCTTGCCGACGATGGCTTCGCGCGGCAGCGCGGAAAAGCGCAGCGCCGCATCGTTCGCATAGCTCAGGGTGTCGTCCGCCGCCAGCAGCACCAGGCCCTCGCTCAGGGTGTCGAAGATGTACTGGCTGCGGTCACGCTCCTGGCGCAGGGCGGCCTGCGCCAGGGCGTTCTCGACCGCCGACCAGGTGCGCTCGGCCACGTCGCGCGTGACCAGGATGTCGTCGCCGGTCCATTCGTAGGCATCCGGCTTGGCGACGTTCAGGTTGGCGGCCCAGCGTCCGTCCTTGAAGATCGGCACCGCCAGCAGCGCGCCGATCATGATGGCCCGGTAGCTGGCGACGAAGGCGGCGGTCCTGGCATCGGCAGCCATGTCGTCGACCACGAAGTCGCTTCCCGTGCCCAGCGTCGCCACCACCGCCGGCCCGAAGTCGTCGATGCGTCCGGAGCTGGGCATGGGCGGCATCCCGGCGCCGAACCATCCGGCGCGCGAGAAGAAGGTATGGCCGTCCGCGCCGACTTCGGTGTACCAGCAGTGCGAGGCGCCGAGATACCCGGCCAGCAGCCTGGTCGCTGTCTCGACGATGGCGGTGGGCGAGGACAGGGCCTTGAGCTGGTCGGCGAGCTTGAGCTGGAAGGCGCGCCAGCGCGCGTTCAGGGAGGATGGTTCGTGCATGGATGCTCCTTCAGGCCGGCGCGCGCAGCGTCAGCCTGATGATCTCGCCCGGCTGCCACAGGCGCATGCGCGGGCCCCAGCTGCCGGCGCCGCGGGTCACGTACAGCATCATGCCGTCCACGTCGTAGGCGCCGATGTATTTCGCGAAGCGTTTCTGCACCGCATAGCCGAAGGGCCAGATCTGGCCGCCGTGGGTGTGCCCGGACAGCATCAGGTCGACGCCGCGCGCGCTGGCTTCCTCGATGACGCCGGCAGCCGGGATGTGCGACATCAGGATGGTGGCGCTGCCGGTCGGCGCCGGGATGGTGCGCGCCAGGCCGCTCGTGATCTCGCGTTCATTGCGCATGGCGCGGCCGATGTCCTCGATCCCGGCCAGCACCAGGCCCGGGGCCAGCTCCACCTGGCGGTCGCGCAGCTAGCGCACGCCGCCTTCCTCGAATTCGCGCACGGTGGTTTCAAGGTCGCCGTAGAACTCGTGGTTGCCGGTCACCGCCCACACGCCCCACGGCGCGCGCAGCCCGCGCAGGGTCGGGGCCAGCTGCGGCTCGCCGATCGGATCGTCCTCGACCTGGTCGCCGAGCAGCAGGACCGCGGCCGGCTGCAATGCGTTGATCTGTTCGACGCGCGCCGCCAGCCATTCGGAGCGGCGCTGGGCGCCGAGGTGGATGTCGCTGACGGCGACGATGACGGTGCCGTCGAGCGCCTGCGGCAGGTCTTTCATGACGACTTCCTGGTCGACGATGACGGGGGCGCGCATGCCCTGGAAGATGGCGAAGCTTGCGAGCAGCACGCCGCCGATGGCGCCGATGGCGCGCAGCTTCTGGGTATGCGCGCGCCACCAGAATCCAAAGCCGCTGGCTAGGTCCGTCACCAGCAGGCACAGCGACATGATGAAGGTGATGCCCAGCCAGGTCAGCGCGAACTGCCCCGGCCACCAGCGCCAGTCGAGGGCCTGGTCGCCGATGCGCACGCCGGCAAAATACAGCAGCCAGACCAGGAAGGCGCCGATCCACCAGGCGCGCCGCGGGATGCGGCGCTTGACCGCGTCGAGCGAATACAGGCGGGCGGCGACGTACAGGTGGAAGAGGGTACCGACGATATTGAGGACGATCGAAAACATGATGCGGCTGCTGTGGCAAAGGTGCTTACCTTAACGCAAATTTGGCAAATTTGCGCACACGGAGAGGTGCAAATAATATTTGCCAAAATGATTAAAAAACCATATTTCGTATGTCTTGAAACTGCCTTGGCATGGCACTAGATTGGAGTCACCGGATGCTCACGATGAGGTCCGGCAACTATATCGCTTAAATTTTACGAGGATATTTATCATGCGTACTTTCGACCTGACTCCCCTGTACCGTTCCGCCATCGGTTTCGATCGCCTGGCCAGCCTGCTCGAGCAACGCGCCGAGCCGAGCTACCCGCCGTACAACATCGAACTGGTGAGCGAAGACAACTACCGCATCGTGATGGCCCTGGCTGGCTTCACCCGCGACGAAGTGGAAATCGTGACCGAGCGTGACACCCTGCATGTCACCGGCCGCAAGCAGAAGGACGAGACCCAGCGCACCTTCCTGCACCGTGGCATCGCCGCCCGCGATTTCGAGCAGCGCTTCCAGCTGGCGAACCATGTGAAGGTCACCAGCGCATCGTTCGACAACGGCATGCTCACCATCGAACTGGTGCGCGAAGTGCCGGAAGCGTTCAAGCCGCGCAAGATCGCCATTGGCGACGCCAACGGCAATACCAATAACGTGCAGCAGCTGGAACAGCGCGCCGCCTAAGTACAGGTAGTCGTGTGAAAGAAGGGCGTCCCGTGGGGCGCCCTTTTTGACGATGGGGCCAGCCTGCGATTTAAGAGCGGTATAAGGCCAAAAGTTGCCTGCTTAAGCATGGTCTAAGCCAGCTTTGGGAAGATAAGAGCGCCTAACAAAACCTCCATGGCTGCGTTGCACCGTCTTGCCGTACAGGTGTACTGTCTTCGACGGTGCGCCTTGCCCTGAAGGTTTTGTTAGGCGCTCTAAGCCATCGATAAAGAACATCATCGGTCAACCATTTTCATCAGGAGCACATACATGCGTAACGAAGGTGCCGTCACTGCCATCACTGCCAAACGCCTCACGCTGGCCCTGTGTGCCGCGGGCGTCATCGGCGGAGCGGTCGGTGCGCTTGCCGTCAACCATAACAACGCGGCAGCCGAAGCCGCCGCAGCAGCAGCGCCGGCGCCTGCCCAATTGGCTGCAGCCCCGGCTCCCGCCGCCGCCCCGGCGCCGGCAGGCACCGTGACCCTCCCCGACTTCACCCGCATCGCCGCCCAGAACGGCAAGGCGGTGGTGAACATCCAGGTGGTCGGCAGCACCAAGACCGCCAACCGCGGCAACGTGCCCCAGCTCGACCCGCGCCACCCGTTCTATGAATTCTTCCGACAGTTCCAGGACCCGCGCGGCAGCGGTCGTGGAGCGCCCGTTTTCGGCGCCGGATCGGGCTTCATCGTAAGCCCGGACGGCGTCATCCTGACCAACGCCCACGTCGTGCAAGGCGCCGACGAAGTCACCGTCAAGCTCCATGACCGCCGCGAATTCCGCGCCAAGGTCGTGGGCGCGGACGCGCGCACCGACGTGGCCGTGCTGAAGATCGACGCCAAGAACCTGCCGGTGGTGCCTCTCGGTAAATCGCGTTCGCTGGCCCCGGGCGAGTGGGTGCTGGCCATCGGCTCGCCCTATGGCCTCGAGAGCACCGTCACCGCCGGCGTGGTGAGCGCCACCGGCCGCAACCTGCCGGACGGCCAGGTGCCCTTCATCCAGACCGACGTCGCGGTCAACCCGGGCAACTCGGGCGGCCCGCTGTTCAACACCCGCGGCGAAGTGGTGGGCATCAATTCGCAGATCTACAGCCAGACCGGCGGCTACCAGGGCCTGTCCTTCTCGATCCCGATCGACATCGCGGTCAAGATCAAGGACCAGATCATGGCCACCGGCAAGGTGCAGCATGCCAAGCTGGGCGTGAACGTACAGCCGATCGACCAGGTCTTCGCCGACTCCTTCGGCCTCGATTCGCCCGAAGGCGTCCTGATCGCCAACGTCGAGCGCGGCGGCCCGGCCGAGCGCGCCGGCCTGAAGTCGGGCGACATCATCCGCCGCCTGAACGGCCAGACCATCGTGTCGCCGGGCGACCTGTCCAGCAGCGTCTCGCTGTCCAAGCCGGGCGAGCGTGTGGCGCTCGACGTCTGGCGCGACGGCAAGCTGGTGCGCGTCGACGCGGTCCTTGCCGACGCCAGCGAGAAGGCCAAGCGCGGCGCGCCGGAAGAGCTGGCCGCGAACGGCGGCGACAAGGGCGCCAAGCTGGGCCTGGTCCTGCGTCCGCTCGAGCCGATCGAGCGCCGCCAGAGCGGCATCGCCTCGGGCCTGCTGATCGAGGATGCGCGCGGCGCGGCCGCGAGCGCCGGCATCGAACCGGGCGACGTGCTGGTCTCGGTCAACGGCCGTGCGGTCAACTCGCTCGAGCAGGTCCGCGACGTGGTGGGCAAGGCCAGCAAGTCGGTGGCCTTGCTGATCCAGCGCGGAAGTGAAAGAATCTTCATTCCAGTGCGGATCGGGTAAGGAAGCGTAGCGTCCTCCACCGGCTGGTATCAACAATGGAACACTCATGCGCTTACTGCTGGTAGAAGACGATACGATGATCGGTGAAGTGGTGCTCGACCTCCTGCGGGCCGAGCACTACGCCGTCGATTGGGTCAAGGACGGCGAAATGGCCGACACGGCCCTGATGCAGAACCAGAACTACGACCTGGTCCTGCTCGACCTTGGCCTGCCGCGCAAGGACGGGCTGGACGTGCTGCGCTCGATGCGCACCCGCAAGGACCGCACTCCCGTGCTGGTCGCCACCGCGCGCGATTCGGTGGCCCAGCGCATCGCCGGGCTGGACGCCGGCGCCGACGACTACGTCCTCAAGCCCTACGACCTCGACGAACTGCTGGCGCGCATCCGCGCGCTGCTGCGCCGCGCCGCCGGGCGCGCCGAACCCATCTTCGAGTACAAGAACATCACCGTCAATCCGGCCACCCGCGAAGTGCTGGTCGACGGCACCCAGGTTGCGCTCTCAGCACGCGAATGGGCGGTGCTGGAAGCCCTGGTGGCGCGGCCCGGCGCCGTGCTGTCGCGCGCCCAGCTGGAAGAAAAGCTGTACAGCTGGCGCGACGAAGTCTCCAGCAACGCGGTGGAAGTCTACATCCACGGGCTGCGCAAGAAGCTGGGCAGTGACCTGATCCAGAACGTGCGCGGCGTCGGCTACATGGTGCCCAAGGCATGAAATTCAGGTCCAAGGTCACGCACTCGCTGCGTGGGCGCCTGTTGTGGTACCTGCTGGCGGCGATCACCATCGCCGCCCTGGCGCAAGCCTCGATCGCCTACCGCACCTCCCTGCACGACGCCGACCAGATCTTCGACTACCACATGCAGCAGATGGCGCTGTCGCTGCGTTCGAGCACGCCGCTGTCGAACAGCGAAGCGCAGCAGCGCCTGCAGGCCAAGAACGAGGCCAGCCCGGGTGGCGCCGGCAACGACGACATGGTGGTGCAGATGTGGTCGCCCGACGGCGTGCAGGTCTTCCACAGCGTTTCGCGCGCGCGGCTGCCGCAGCGCGCGGTGCTGGGCTTCTCCAACGTCAAGGCCAACGGCACCGTCTACCGCGTGTTCTCGATCCAGAGCGAGAACCAGACCGTGCAGGTGGCCCAGGACCTCGCCGTGCGCCGCAACATGGCGGGCAACCTTGCGCTGCGCACCCTCGGCCCGATCGCCGTCATGATGCCGATCCTGATGCTGGTGGTGTGGTGGGTGGTGAGCGGCTCGCTCGAGCCGGTGGCGCGGGTGCGTTCGCAGGTGGCGTCGCGCCAGGCCGACGATTTGTCGCCGGTGTCCGACGCCGGCCTGCCGGACGAGGTGCAGCCGCTGGTGCAGGAACTGAACCTGCTGTTCGGGCGCGTCAGGACCGCCTTCGACGCCCAGCAGTCTTTCGTTGCCGACGCCGCGCACGAACTGCGCACGCCGCTGGCGGCGCTGCGGCTGCAGGCCCAGAGCCTGGACCGCGCCGACACGCTTGACGCGCGCAAGCTCGCCGTGCAGCGCCTGACCGCCGGCATCGACCGTGCCACCCGCCTGGTCGAGCAACTGCTGGTGCTGGCGCGCCAGGAAGCCACCGCCGCCGCCGGCGCCGTCGCGCGACCGGTCGACCTGGCCGACCTGGCGCGCCGCACCGTGGCGGACCTGGCCGGCGTGGCCGCCGCCAAGGGCGTGGACGTCGGCATCCACCACGCCGACCCGGCCACGGTGGAAGGGCAGCCGGACGCGCTCCACATCCTGCTGCGCAACTTGGTCGACAACGCCATCAAGTACACCCCGGCGGGCGGCACCGCCGACATCTCGGTGCGCAGCGACACGGCGAAGGACGGCTGTACCGTCACGGTCACCGTCGAGGACAGCGGCCCCGGCATCCCGCCGGAGGAACGCGAGCGCGTGTTCGACCGCTTCTACCGCGTGGCCGGCAGCGAAGCGGCCGGCAGCGGGCTGGGACTGGCGATCATCAAGGCGATCGCCGAACGCCACGGCGCCACCCTGGCGCTGGGCCAGTCGGAACGCCTCGGCGGGCTGTCGGTCACGGTCTGCTTCCAGGAAGCGTCAATGCGCTAGCCGCGCGTCGATCAATGCACGGACCTTGTAGGTCAGGGCGGTGATCTCGAACGGCTTCGTGATCACTTCCATGCCTGCTGCGAGCCGGCCGTTGCCGACTGCCGCCGTATCGGCATATCCCGTCACGAACAGCACCTTGAGGCCGGGGCGCTGCAGCCTTGCCGCATCGGCCACCTGGCGACCGTTCAGCCCTCCGGGCAGTCCCACATCCGTGACCAGCAGGTCCACCCGCGTGTCGGAGTTCAGTATTTGCAGGCCGGTCGGGCCATCCTGCGCCGTGAGCACGCGATAGCCGGCCTCGCGCAGCACTTCTTCGACGATGGCGCGCAGCGCGTGCTCGTCTTCGATGAGCACGATCGTCTCGCCCTGGCCCGAACTGGGGGGCGGAACGTCGGCCTTCGCCTCCGCCTGGGCGGCGCCGCAATAGCGCGGCACGTACAGGCACATGCTGGTCCCGTGCCCAGGCTCCGAGCGGACGCGTACCTGGCCGCCCGACTGGCGCACGAAGCCGTAGACCATCGACAGTCCCAGTCCGGTACCTTCGCCCAATGGCTTGGTGGTGTAGAAGGGGTCGAAGATGCGCGCGACCACCTCGGGAGGCATGCCGGTGCCGGTATCGGACACGCGCAGCGAAATGTACTGTCCCGGCGGCATATCGCCTCGCGCGTCGCGCTCGTCGATCCACTCGTTGGCCGTCACCAGCGTCAGTTTCCCGCCGTCGGGCATCATCGCATCGCGTGCATTGATGCACAGGTTGAGCAAGGCATTCTCGAGCTGGGACGGATCGACCTTGGTCAACCAGAGATCGTGCGCACCGAGCACTTCCAGTTCGATCATCGGGCCGACCGAATGGCGCACCAGCTCCTCCATTCCTGCGATCAGGCGGTTGATGTCGACCGGCTTGGGATCGAGCGTCTGCCGGCGCGAGAATGCCAGCAGCCGCTGCGTGAGCGAGGCGGCCCGGCGGACCGAGGATTCACCGATCTCGATGTAACGTTCCAGCCCGGCTACCTGGCCGCGATGCAGCTTGAGCTTGAGGACCTGCAAGCCGCCGCTGATCGAGGCGAGCAGGTTATTGAAGTCGTGGGCGAGGCCGCCCGTGAGCTGGCCCACCGCCTCCATCTTCTGCGACTGGCGCAAGGATTGCCGGGCCTGCTCGAGTTCGGCTTCGCGGGCCTTGTTCAGGCTGAGGTCACGCCCGATGGCGACGAAATTCTCGCCGTCGAGCTCCGGTGCGACGGTCCACTCGATGTGCTTCCAGCCGCCGTCCCGGGTGGCGATGCGGTTCTCGAAGCGGGCCGGCTGGTGCGTCTCGGCCATCCGCCCGATCGCCTCCAGCGTGGGCGGCATGTCCTCCGGATGCATGAGGCTGGCATAGGGGCGCGCCAGCAGTTCGGCTTCGCTCCAGCCCAGCACTTGCGTCCATGCGGGGCTGACGGCCGACATGGTCCCTTCGAAGTTGGCCCGGGCCAGCATGTCTTGGGACAGCTTCCAGAGCTGGTCGCGCTCGGCCGTGCGCTCGGCGACCTGGCTTGCCAGGCTATCGTTCAGTTCGCGGAGCCTGCGCTCCGCCAGCCTGCGCGCGCTTATGTCCTGGAAGATGACCGCTATCTGGCGCTTGGTGGCCGGCTCGATGCGCGAGCACGCCACTTCGAGGTAGCGGTCGGTGGTTTCGAGGACGCGCTCGAAGCGCACAGGCTGCCCGGTTTCCAGCACGCCCCGGATGATCGCCACCCAGGCGTCCGCCTCGCTCCGGCTCAGCAGGCTCCTGGCCGTCTTGCCGACGATGTCGGGAATGCCGGCATGGCGCATGTAGGCGGCGTTCGCTTCGACGTGCACGTAGTCAGACATCGGGCCGTGCGGGCCATCGATGAACTGGACCACGCAGAAGCCTTCGTCGATGGAATCGAACAGGGTGCGATAGCGCGCTTCGCTTTCGCTCAGTCTTTCCTCGGCTTGCCGCCTGTCGGTGACGTCGATCGACACGCCCGTCATCCGGAGCGGCCTGCCCTCGCTGTCGAAGTCGGGCTGCCCGCGAATGGCGATCCAGCGCAAATCGCCGCCCGGCGTCACGATCCGGTATTCGATGTCGTAATCCGCTCGGGACGCGACGCTGTGCTCGACGGCATCGGCCATCCGGACCTTGTCGTCGGGATGAATGGCGGCGCGCAGTTCCGCGTAGCTGAACGGGGCGGCCGGATCGCGGCCGAAATTGCACCGGCAGACTTCCGATGTGCGCAGTTCGCCGGTCGCGATATCCAGGCTCCAGGTGCCGAGACGCCCGGCCTTGATCGCGAAGTGCAGCTCGCGCTCGCTCATCGCCGGCGCCGCCTCCGACGCTTCATGTCCAACACGCATACATCCTCTTAGATCAGCCGAAAGGCGTGGTTTATTTAACGTTTACAGAACCAAACCATAGCATAGTCGAGGACCGGAGTTTCACCCTCCGAGGAAGGCTTTCAGCGCACCGGCATAGCGCTCGCTGACGGCTACCAGGTCGCCGTTGCGCAGGCTTAGCCAGTAGGTGCCGTCGCCACGGGTTTCCATGCCGGCGATCTGGCTGCGCCGCACGATCGTGCCCCGGCGCACGCGCACGAATTCCCCTGGGGCCAGCAGGCTTTCGAGGCGGCTGAGCGTCATCCGGTGCAGGACCGTGCGTCCCGCCAGGCGCAGTTCCACATAATTGCCCGCCGATTCGATGCGCAGGATGTCGCCCACCTTGACCTGTTCGATGCGGCCGACCGAGCGCACGCTGATCGTATCCAGGCTTTGCGCGCCATCGCCATCGGCATCGACGAAGCCGCGCAGCGCCGCGCCATAGGCCTCGCGCTGGCGCTGGCGCAGCATGCTCGCCGCGCGCTCGACGGCCTGCGCCAGGCGCGCATCGTCGAGTGGCTTGAGCAGGTAGTCGAGGGCATGCACCTCGAAGGCCTCGATCGCGTGCGCGCTGTAGGCGGTCACGAACACGACCAGCGGCGGCTCGCGCAGGCGGCTCAGCTCACGCGCCAGCACCAGCCCGGACTGCCCCGGCATCTGGATGTCCAGGAACACCAGGTCGACGTCAATGCCCGCCAGCGCCGCGCGCGCCGACGCCGCTCCGCCGCATTCCCCGGCGAGCAGCCAGCCGGGATGGGCGGCCATGGCCAGGCGCAGATTCAGCACCGCCATCGTCGTCGGGCGCGACGAAATCTTGCGCCAGGGCGACGCCAGCCTGGCTGAGGTACTGAAGCGGCAGCCCGGCATCACGCTCGAGGCCAGCCCGGGGAGGGAAGCCGCCATCCGCATGCGCGGCCTGGGCAGCGGCTATGTGGCGATCCTGCTCAACGGCGTGCCTGCGCCGGCCGGCTTCTCGCTCGAATCGATCAGTCCCGAGCTGATCGAGCGCATCGAGATCCAGCGCGCCGCCACTGCCGAAACCAGCAGCCAGGCGGTGGCCGGCGCCATCAATATCGTCATGCGGCGCGCCGGCCCGGCAAAGAACGAGGACGCGAACGAGATCAAGGCGGGCAGCGCCTTCCAGCGTGGCCATGCGGCGCCGCAGCTGCTTGCCCAGCACAGCGGCCGCAGGGGCGCGTTCGCCTACACCGTGACCGCGACCGTCAAGCGCAACCTGAATCCGGTTGCGGCCCTCAGCACCGAGGCGGGATCGGATCCCGCGCTGCTGCGCCGCACGGCCTGGACCGACCACCAGGTCGAAGACATCCTGGAACTGGCGCCGCGCCTGAGCTGGCAGCCGAACGCGGCCGACAGCATCAGCGCGCAGGGCTACCTGCGCAGGCGCCACATCGACAACGTCAAGCGCGAAAAGGAGACCACCGAGACTGGCCGGCCGACACCGTTCCCGCACGCCTACCAAAGCTTCGAGACCCGTCCGCTGCACGCCTACGCCGACCTGGCCTGGACCCGCAGGCTGGAGGGCGGCGCCCGCCTGAACGCCAAGCTGTCCGGCTTCCGGATGAAGCGCGAGGCCGACTTCGTCTACCGGGGCATGGATGCGCAGGATCGCCTGCGCGAGTCCCATCTGGTTGCCTCCGGCCCGGTCGAGCGCGAATGGACCTTCAGCGGCAGCTGGCGCCGCCCGCTGTGGGGCAGCCACTCCCTGGCGGCCGGATGGGAGTTCGGCCGCCAGGGGCGCAGCGAATACCGGCGCGAACGGCATGTCGATCCCCGCGGCACGCTGCTGTTCTCCAGCGACGAGGATTACCGCGCCAGCGTGGTACGCAGCGCCTTCTTCATCCAGGACGAGTGGGACATCGGCCCCGGCTGGTCCGCCTATGCGGGCCTGCGGCGCGAAGACTTGCGCACGACGGGCGAAGGCAATGCGGCTGCCCCGGTGGACGTCGACGCGGGCGCCTGGAGTCCCGTGTTCCAGACCTTGTTCAAGCCGCAGCGGGCGGAAGGCGACACCGGAACGCGCGACGGCTTTCGCTTCGCGGTCAGCCGCAGCTACAAGGCGCCGAACATCGTCCAGCTGCTGCCGCGCCGCTACACGGTCGACAACAACAACAGCGCCACCAACCCGGACCAGCAGGGCAACCCCAGGCTGCGGCCCGAACTCGCCCTGGCCGTCGACCTGGCCTGGGAGCGCTACTTCGGCGCGGCGGACATGGTGAGCGTGAGCCTGTTCCACAAGCGCATCCGCGACATCACGCTGACGCGCATCGGCGAGAGCAGCGGCGTGTGGACCGCCACCCCCGACAACGCGGGCAGCGCATCGGTGCGCGGCATCGAGTTCGAAGGCAAGCTGACGCGCGGCGCGCTGTCAGGACGCCTGAACCTGGCGCGCAACTGGTCGCGCCTGGACGGCGTGCCGGGGCCGGACAAGCGCATCGAAGGGCAGCCGGCCTACAGCGGCAATCTCGGGCTGGACTACGCGGCGCCAACCGGCCGCTTCGACCTGGGCGGCACCTGGACTTACCGGGGACGGGTGGCGAGCCGCGCGAGCGCGCTGGTCTATAGCGAGGACGGCAGCCGGCGCCAGCTCGACCTGTATGGGGTATGGAAGCGCGACGCCCGCTCGAGACTACGCCTGTCCGTGGCCAGCCTGGCGCAGCGCGACTACCTGAAACGCCTGGCGTACGAGGGGCACAGGCCGCTCGAACGCGCCACCGTCTACCAGCTGCGCCCGACCTGGCGCCTGGTGTGGGAACAATCGTTGTAGGCTGTAGGCCCTAGGCGCGGCAGCCCAGTTTGCGGTAGCGCTTGCGCAGGCTGAGCAGGTCCAGTTGCACCGATTCCATCATCGCGGCGCGCACGCGCCGCTCCGATTGTTCCGCTTCCAGGATGGCCGCGCGCAGGCGCCCGCATTCCGGCGCCTGCTTCGTGCCGCGGTGACGAGCGGCGGCGCAGGCCTTGCCGGCCTCGCAGCCGGCGGCAAGTTGGTGTGACGCCGGCTGGCGTGCCGCGGCCGGGGCCAGCACGCAGGACAGCAGGATGCACGCCGCAAGGGAGGCGGCAGGTCGCGTGGCAAGGGTAAGAATGATGGTCTCCGTGGTGCCGGAGGTCGCTCGGCGCTGCCGGCCCCTCTCGTTCTTGTATCAGGCGCGCAGGATACCCGCGTTTTGGCCCTTGAATTCTCGCCAATTGTCACATTCGCCATGCGGGCCTTCGGCAGGCGCAGCACGGTAACGGTAGAATGCTCCCTTTGCTCACAGGGCAGCGGGCCCTGACCGGATATCTAGAGGAATCGATGAAGAAGCAAGCAGTCCTGTTGGCCGGCCTGGCGGCAGCCGGCCTGGCCTCGGCCCAGGAAGTCGTTCGGATCGGCCACGCGGCCGCCGTGACCGGGCCGGTGGCCTACTTCGGCAAGGACACCGAAAACGGTGCGCGCATGGCGATCGAGGCGCTCAACGCCAAGGGCGTCAGCATCGGCGCCAAGAAGGTCCGCTTCGAGCTGGTGGCCGAGGACGACGCCGGCGAACCGAAACAGGCCACCGCCGTGGCGCAGAAACTGGTGGACGCGAAGATCAACGGCATGGTCGGCCACGAGACCTCGGGCACGACCATCCCGGCCTCGAAGATCTACCATGCTGCCGGCATCCCGCAGATCTCGCCCTCGTCGACCTCGCCGATGTACACCCGCCAGGGCTTCAACACCACCTTCCGCGTGGTGGCCAATGACGTGCAGCTGGGCCAGGCGCTGGGCCGCTACGCGACCGGCGCCATGAAGGCCAGGCGCGTGGCCGTGGTCGACGACCGCACCGCCTACGGCCAGGGCCTGGTCACCGAATTCGCGCGCAGCCTGCAGAGCCAGGGCGGCACCGTCGTCGCCAAGGAATTCACGCACGACAAGGCAACCGATTTTTCCGCCATCATCACGCGCATCCGCGCCACCAAGCCGGACCTGGTTTTCTTCGGCGGCATGAGCGCCACCGCCGGCCCGATGCTGCGCCAGATGAAGCAGCTCGGCATGAACGTGCGCATGATGGGCGGCGACGGCCTGTGCTCGGACGAGATCCACAAGCTCTCCGGCGGCACCATGGCCGACGGCCAGGTGGTGTGCGCGGAAGCGGGCGGCGTGCAGGGCGAAGCCCGCGCCGCCATGGACAAGTTCCGCGCCGATTACAAGAAGCGCTTCGGCATCGACGTCCAGATCAACGCCCCATATGCCTACGACGCGGTGATGACCATGGCCGAGGCCATGGTGAAGGCCGGCTCCAGCCAGCCGGCGAAGTACCTGCCGGTCCTCTCGAAGATCCAGCACAGGGGCGTGACCGGGCCGATCGCCTTCGACGCGCGCGGCGACATCAAGGACGGCACCATCACGCTGTATTCGTTCAAGGGCGGCAAGCGTTCGCTGCTCACCGTCACCAAATAAGGAGCATGCGCATGGCAGGAAGCGATTCCATCAAGCCCGACGCCTTTGCGGCGCTGCAGGCCCGCTTTGGCCAGCAGTCGCGCAAGGCGCAGGCCTATTACACGGTGATGCACGAAGTGCGCGGCATCGTCGGCAGCGATGACGCCGCCAGCGCGTGGATGAACGAGCCGCAGCCCGCGCTCGGCGGCAAGACTGCCGCCGCGGCGGTGGGCGAGGGGCGCGAGGACGAAGTCCTGGCCTACGTGCGTACGCTGAAGAAGTAGGGCCGCTTCAGAACACGCCGATCAAGAGCAGCACGATCAGCGTCAGCACGATCGAGACGGCGATGGAGCCGAGGCAGCCGAGTTTGTTCGAGAAGAATAAGAACATCTCAATCGCCCGGTCCTTCGCCCGGCATCGTGTCGGCCATCAGCCTCAGCTCTTCCGGTGTCAGCTCTTCGGGCTTCTTGTCTGCCAGGCCGTCCACGTCGTGCGCCTGCTGCTGGTTCTGGGACTGCGCCTGTTGCTGTCCCTGTTCCTGCCCTTGTTGCTGGCCTTGCGGCGCGGCCTGCTTCTCGTGCGACTTCTGTTCCTTGCTCATGATGTTCTCCCCTGAAGGTGACGAACAAAGTGTGGCACAGAGTCGTTTTCGGCGGCGTCCAGCTCGATGAGGGCTGCCGGCGCCGCTCAGTGAGGCCGTGCGGATGAGCCGCCGCGGCCGAGCGCGCGTTCGACGCTCAGCGCCAGCTCGGCCAGCTGGAAGGGTTTGCGCAGCAGGATGTCGTCGCCCAGGACCTGGTCGATCGCATGCATGTCCGCATAGCCGGTGGCGATGATCATCGGTATGCCGGGGAAGACTTCGCGCGCGCGCCGCATGAGTTCGGCCCCGGTAATCCCCGGCATCAGGTAATCGGTGATGATCAGGTCCGGCCGCCCGCGTCCCAGTTCGCGCAGGGCGGCCGCGCCGTCCGCCGCCTGGGTCACCGCATGCCCGAAGGCTTCGAGCGACTGCACCATCGATTCGCGCACGAAGTTGTCGTCCTCGACCACCAGGATACGGGAACCCTGTCCGGCGGCCGGGACGGCGTCCGGCAGGGGCGCGGCGGCGGGGAGCTCGCTGCCGTCCCAGGCGCGCAGCCAGATTTCCACCGTGGTCCCACACCCCTGCTGGCTCAGGATGCGCGCCGCGCCGCCCGACTGCTGCGCCATGCCGTATACCTGGCTCAGGCCCAGGCCGGTGCCCTTGCCGACCGCCTTGGTCGTAAAGAAGGGCTCGAAGACCTTGGCCACGAGCTCGGGCGGCATGCCGGGGCCGTTGTCGGTGACGGCGATGCGCACGTACTCGCCGCTCGGCAGCAGCCCGGCGGGCGGGCGGGCATTCCCCGCATGGAAAGCCAGTTCCCCGCTGTCGCCCATGGCGTCGCGCGCATTGATGGCCAGGTTCAGCAGCGCCATCTCCATCTGGTTGGCGTCGGCGAACACGCGCGCGCAGCCTTCCTCGACCTCGAAGCGCAGATGGATGCGCGAGCCGAGCGAGGTCGCCACCAGTTCGCGCACCCCATCGAACAGGTCGCTCACCTCGGCGGGGCGCAGGTCGAGGTTCTGGTTGCGGGCGAAGGCCAGCAGCTGGCTGGTCAGCTTGCCGCCGCGCTGGCAGGCGCGGCGCGCGATCTCGGCGCGCTGCCTGGCCACGTCGTCCTTCGACAGCAGCAGGATCAGGTCCATGCTGCCCTGGACCACGTTGAGCAGGTTGTTGAAGTCGTGGGCGATGCCGCCGGTGAGGCGGCCGACCGCTTCCATCTTCTGGAACTGCACCATCGCCTGCTGCACCCGTTCGCGTTCGATGACTTCGTTCATCAGGCGATCGTTGGCCCCGGCCAGCGCGCGGGTGCGTTCCTCGATGCGCGATTCGAGCGTCTCGTTGAGGGACAGGAGGTCCTGCCGGCTCTGCTGCAGGCTGGCGGCGTCGCGCTCGCGTTCGGCCAGCAGGTCGCGTGCCTGGTACTGTCGGCGCCGGGCGCGCAGGGCCGAGCTGGCGGCGCTGCGCAGGGTCTGGGCGTTGAGCGGGCGCTCGAGCAGGATGATGTTGCCCAGCTCTTCCAGCCGGGAGCGGGTGGTGGCCGCGGCCGGCCCGACCGCCTTGCCGAGCAGGATCACGAAGGGGAAATCGGACCAGGGTTCCTGCGCCGCCAGCCAGGCGTGCAGGGGCGCCAGGTCGGCGCCATGCAGCGCTTCCTCGGCCACAATGGCCAGGCCGGCGCCTTCGCCGATGGCGCCGGCAAGCGCAGCGAAATCGGGCATCGCGCCGCAGGCCGCGCCGTCCTGCGCCAGCACCGAGCACATGACCTCGGCGTCGCGCCCGCGCGGCGCGAGGATCAGGATGCGTTGGTCCTGCCGCTCAGCCGGCGACATCGGGAATGTCCGACATCATGGGCGTCAGGCCCCGGTAGCTGGGCAGGCCGGTGAGGACGCCGTCGAAGCCTTCCAGCGCTTCGCCGACGCGGATGCCGTCGGCGCCCAGCTGCAGCTCGTGGATGGTCAGCGCGTGCTCGGCGGCGCGGCTCTTGATCACCGTGACGGCGCGCCGCAGGCGGCCGTTCGACTCGAAGAAGCGCATCAGGACCGTGCTGTCGCTCAGGTAGCTCAGGTCGACGTCGGACCTCACTTCGCCGATCATCCCGTGCTGGCCCAGCACCAGTACCGTGGTGACGCCCTGCTGGTTCAGGTAGGACAGCAGTTCGTGCATCTGCAGGATCAGGTACTGCTCGCCGGGCATGGCCTGCAGGTAGGCGTTCAGGCTGTCGATGACGATGAAGCCGACCTTGGAGAGTTCGACCGCGTCGCGCAGCATCTGCGCGAACTCGCCCGGCGACAGTTCGGCCGGGTCGATATGGTGGATGCGCAGCTGGCCCTTGTCCAGATAGGGGCGCAGCTCCATCCCGAGCGCGCGGCTGCGCGCGAAGAAGGTGCCGAGTCCTTCGTCGAACAGGTAGAGCGCGGCCTGCTCGCCGCGTTCCAGGGCGCTCAGGAGGCAGCGGGTCGACAGGGTGGTCTTGCCGATGCCGGAAGGCCCGACGATCAGGGTATTGGTGCCGCGCACCAGGCCGCCCCCCAGCAGGGCGTCGATGCCGCTCGAGCCGGTGGAGCGCACCGCCGGCACGAAGTCGCGGACATGCTCGGCCGCCACCAGGCGCGGATACATCGTGATGCCGCCGGTGTCGAGCGTGTAGTCGTGGTAGCCGCCGCGGAAGCGGATGCCGCGCATCTTGATGATGTTCACGCGCCGGCGCTCCGTGCCGAACTCCTTGGCGATCTGCTCCAGGCTGATCACGCCGTGCGCGATGCTGTGCAGGTGCTGGTCGGACTGGCTGGTCTTGTCGTCCAGGAGCAGGACGGTGCAGGCGCGCGCCGCGAAGAACTGCTTCAGGGCCAGGATCTGGCGGCGGTAGCGCAGCGGGTTCTGCGCCAGCAGGCGCATTTCGGACAGGCTGTCGAACACCACGCGCACCGGCTTGATCGCGTCGACCTTGTTCATGACATTGCGGGTCGTTTCGCCCAGCTCGACTTCCGAAGGATGGAAGATCGACTGTTCGGAATCGGGATCCAGCTCGGTGTCGCCGGCCAGTTCGAAGATCGACAGCGCATCGATGTTCCAGCCGTGGCTCGCTGCGACTGCCTTCAGCTCGTCGGCGGTCTCGGACAGGGTGATATACAGGCCGGCCTCGCCCCTGGCTGCCCCATCGAGCAGGAACTGCAGGCCCAGCGTGGTCTTGCCGGAACCGGGCGAGCCTTCCACCAGGTAGACGCGCTGTGGAGTCAGGCCGCCGCCGAGGATGTCGTCGAGGCCGGCAATGCCGGTGGAGATGCGTACGTTTGCAGCGGTATTCATTCTGGTACGGCCCATGCTGGTCGCGCCAGCGAGGCGCGACGGTGTGGAGGAAGACGTTGCTTACCGCCAACGCGCATTGATCAGGGCATTATACGCATTCGTCAACGCAAGCTTGGTTCAGTTGTAGCGATTGTGCATGCGGCGAACATCGTCTGATGACGCATAAAAAGGGTTCCATCGGGAACCCTTTTTCTGGACCGGATGACGGCCTTCAGAAGCGGTGCGACAGCCGCGCGAACCAGGCCGCCCCGTTCAGGCCGAACTGCACGCTCTCGTACCTGAAACCGTTGTCGGTCTCGTTCGGATCCTGCGCGCTCGGCTTGACGTCGAAGATGTTGGTGCCGCCGACGGTGAACTTGGTTTTCTCGGTGAAGGCCCAGGTGAAGGACAGGTCGGCCGAGGTCTTCGGCTCGTAGTACTGGTTCGGCACCGGCGGGCCCGAGAAGGTGCCCAGCGTCTGCGGGCCGAAATGCACGATGCGCAGCGCGGTTTCCAGCTTGCCCAGGGTATGGTCGAAGCCCAGCGTGGCCTTGCGGCGCGGCGCGCCTTCCTCGATGAACAGGCGCTCGCGCTCGGACAGCAGCACGTCCTCGAAGCCCCTGAGGGCGCTCGGCGCATGCACGCCGGTCACTTCGGTCTTGCTGAAGTTCAGGGCCAGGAAGGCGTTCAGCTTGCCGGCGCCCAGGTCCATGCGGTGCGACAGGGTCACGTCCAGGCCCTGGGTCCTGGTGTCCACCGAGTTGACGAAGAACTGCGCCTGGCCCACGCCCAGCCCCTGCAGGGTGGCGCCCAGGGCAGGGTAGTTGTCGGCGTCGAAGCGGCCCGACAGCACGATGCGGTCGTCGATGTTGATGCGGTACAGGTCGGCCGTCAGCGAGGTGGCCTGGCCGGGGGACCAGGTCAGGCCCAGGGTATAGCTCTTCGATTCCTCTTCCTTCAGTTGCGGGATGCCGGCGGCATTCGCTACGCGGCCGCCGTTCGGGGCCAGCACCACGTCGAGCGGCTGGCCGTTGACGAAGTCGGTGAAGGTCGACGAGAAGTAGACCTGCTGCAGCGAAGGCGCACGAAAGCCCGTGCTGGCCGAGCCGCGCAGCAGCAGGGCCGGGTTGATCCGGTAGGCGGCCGCCAGCTTGCCGGTGGTGGTGGCGCCGAAGTCCGAGTAGCGCTCGTGGCGCAGCGCCGCCTGCAGCTTCAAGCCCTCGGCGAGGTCGGTCTCGAGGTCGAGGTAGGCGGCGTTCGAGTGGCGGTCGCTGTCGGTCACGTCGATCGGCTGGAAGCCCGGGAAGCCCTGGCTGCCGGCGTTGCCGCCCACGCCCACGCCATCGGCGTCGACATAGGAACCCGGCTCGCCCGCCTTGATCTGGTAGTTCTCGCGGCGGTGCTCGAAGCCGAAGGCCACGTTCATGCCCTTGCCGATGCCCTCGAAGAAGCGCGAGAAGTCCAGGTTGGTGGTCGCCTGGCGGAACGAGAAGCCGCCGGCGTCGAACATGCTGGCGCTCCTGCCCGGCCCGCCGCGCAGCAGGTCGAGGTTGGCGATCGACGCGTTGAGCGTGTTCGCGATGGTGTAGCGCATGCGGTTCTGGCCGAAGGTCTGCGAGACGTCGGTGTTCCATTCGCCCAGGCGGAAGCGGTAGCCGAGGGTGCCGTAGTGGTCGTTGATGTCGCCGTTGATGAAGGGGACGAAGCCGTTCGGGTACATGGCGGCCGAGTTGCGCGAGGGGATGTCCTCGGAGCCCAGGCCTTCGCGCGCCCAGGCGGCCGACGAGGCGTCGCGGTTCTGGGCGCCGGCGGTGACGTACAGCTTGCCGTCGCCCGCCGGGAATTCGCCGTTCAGGTAGACGGTGCTGTTCTGCGACTTGGTGTCGCCGATGATGCGCGGACTGCCTTCCTCGGCACGGTTGGAGCGGCCGCGGTCGTAGTATTCGCCGGTGATGCCCAGCACGCCGCCGCCGACGGCCACGCCGCAGTAGGCCGAGGCCAGGTAGTTGTCGCCATCGCCCTCGGTGTACTGGCCGAAGCCGGCCACCATCTCGCAGCCGAGGCTCTTCTTCAGCTCGATGTTGAGCACGCCGGCGATCGCGTCCGAGCCGTACTGCGCGGCGGCGCCGTCGCGCAGCACCTGCACGTTACGGATCGCCATCAAGGGGATCGCGTTCATGTCGGTGCCGGTGTTGCCGCGGTTGCGTGCGCCGAACAGGTTGACCAGGGCGGTGGTGTGGCGGCGCTTGCCGTTGACCAGCACCAGGGTCTGGTCCGAACCCAGGCCGCGCAGGGCGGCCGAGTCGATCAGGTCGGCGCCGTCGGCGCCGGTCTGGCGCGTCGAGTTGAACGAGGGCGAGACGTTGTTCAGGACTTGCGCCAGGTCGAACTGGCCGCCCTGTTCGGTCGCCTTGGTCATCGGGATGAAGTCGACCGGGACCGATGTGTCGATATCGGAGACGTTGCCGACGCGGCGCGAGCCGACGATGCTGACGCTCTGGATGCCGCTGCCACCCTTGCTGTCCGCAGCGGCCGGGGTGCCGGCGGCGACCGGGGTGGTGGACGGCTCCTGCGCAGTGCTGCTCTGGGCGAAGGCGCTTGGCGCCAGGGTAGCGAAAGCGGCGCCGCTGTACAGGGCGAGCAGGACCGACTTGGGTAGACGTTTGAGTGTGAGCACTGGTTACTCCGAGGGAAAATTAAATACTAAACAATCCCATCACGGAGCACCAAGGCGCTGTATCATTAACACAACGTTGTCAATATATAACCCGCATCTATCCTCTGGCCAGCGCCTTCCTGCGACGCCGGCGGTGCGGGCAGGCGCGTGGGGAAGCTGGCGCCGGACCGGTCTCGGGCGGGTCTTCGTGGCGCTCGGCGTGGCGCGCCATCGCTTCCGTGCACGATTTACCGAACTTGACTGCGATGGTGGCCAGCAGGCCCAGTATGCCGATCGTTGCCAGCAAGGCGTCCAGCATGGTTTCCTCCCGTAAGCATTCGCCTGAACCGATGTAAATGATGGTAGGCCAGTCTGCAGGCCTGCGCAATCTGGCAATTCCGGTGCTAGACTTCGGAAATTCCGAAAGCGAGGGGCTGTACGATGCGTTTCGACCTGACCGACATGCGGCTGTTCCTGAGCGTCGTCGAATGCGGCAGCCTGACGTACGGCGCACGCGCGATGCACCTGGCGCTGGCATCGGTCAGCGAACGCATCGCCGGCATGGAAGCGGCACTCGGCGCGCCCCTGCTGGAACGCAACCGCCGGGGCGTACGTCCGACCGCGGCCGGCGAGGCCCTGGTGCGGCATGCCCGCTCGATCCTGGGCCAGGTCGAACAGATGCGCGGCGAGCTGCGCACCTATGCGACCGGCCTCAAGGGCCGCATCCGCCTGCTCTCGAACACGGCGGCGATGGCCGCCTTCCTGCCGCCGCAACTGTGCCGCTTCCTGGCGGCGCACCCCGACCTGTCGATCGACCTGGAAGAGCGGCCCAGCACCGACATCGTCCAGGCGCTGGTGGACCTGCGCGCCGACCTGGGCGTCGTCGCCGACGTCACGGACATGCGCATGCTGCAGACGCACCTGGTGGCCAGCGACCAGCTGGTGGTGCTGGTGGGCCGTTCGCACCGCCTGGCCGGGCAGGCGCAGGTGAGCTTTGCCGATATCCTCGCCGAGCCGATCGTGGGCATGGCCGACACCGCGTTGGAGACGCACCTGGCGGAACGGGCGGCGCGCCTGGGCCGCCAGCTCGACTACCGCATCCAGTTGCGCAATACCGGGCAGGTGGCCAGGTACGTCGAGGCGGGCATCGGCATTTCGATCCTCTCCCGTGCCCTGGCCGCAACGATCGAACGCGACCTGGCCGTCCTGACCCTGTCCGAAGCCTGGGCGGCCAGGCAGCTCTACCTGTGCGCGCGCGACTTCTCCGCGCTGACCCCGCATGCCGGCCTGCTGGCGCGGCAACTGCTGGAGCAGGTGCCGGAATAATCGCCGAGCGCACCGGGCAGCCGCTGAGCCGGATCGAGAAGGATTCGGACCGCGACAATTTCATGTCGGCCGGTCAGGCGGCGGAGTATGGCCTGATCGACCGGGTGCTGGACGAGCGCCCATGAAAAAACCGCGGCCCCGGTGTGGACCGGGGCCGCGGTTTCGTTCAAACAAACCTTACGGCTTCTTGGCCGCCGCTGTCGATTCCGCCCTCGCAGAATCGTCTTTCGGCCAGGCCACGCCGAGCCAGGACGCGTTCAGCGCCTTCTGCGCGTCGGTCGCCTTGTCCGCGACCTTCAGCTTGGCCTTGCCTTTCGGCTGCTGCAGCGGGGTGAGCTGCTTTTCCACCAGCTCGTCGCGGCGGAACAGGTGCACCTTGAACGGGGCGGTCTTCACCAGCGACATCTTGTCGCCGATGTCCTTGGCGGACACGCGCAGGCCGTTCACGGCCACCAGGGTGTCGCCCGAGACCACGCCGGCCTTCCATGCCGGGCTGTCGCGCTCGACGACGGTGACCACCGCCGGGTCGCTGCCGTCGCGCAGGGTCCAGCCGGCCCACCATTCGGTCTTCTGCTCCTGGTCCTTCGGCACGTCGGCGATCTTTTGCAGGCCGACCTGGGCCAGCAGGGTGTCGAACGGGATCTCTGTGGTGCCGTCCACGTACTGGGCCCACCAGCCGCTCCAGTCCTGGCCGCTCATGCTGCGCAATGCCGCCAGCACGGCCGGCACGTCGTAGCCGCCCTGGGCGGTCGAGTGCTTCTCGAACAGGATGCGGTGCATGTCCTCGAGGCCGCGCTTGCCGCCGGTCTGGCGGCGCAGCTCGATGTCCATCATCAGCGCCAGCACCTGGCCCTTGGAGTAGATGTTGACCGAGGCGTTGCGTGCGCGCTCGCCGCCGACGGCGATCCACTCGTCGAAGCTGGCGTCGGCCGCGCTCTGCTGGAAGCGGCCCGGCTGGTGCAGGTAGTCGTCGATCAGCTTGGCGTAGCCTTCGAGGAACTCGTCGCGCTTCTGCAGGCCGGCGCGCAGGACGATCAGCTCGTCGTAGTAGGAGGTGTGGCCTTCGGCGACCCACAGCAGGCGGTTGTAGTTCTCGTTCTGGTAGTCGTAGGGCACCATCTCCTTCGGACGGTAGGCCTTGACGTTCCAGGTGTGATAGAACTCGTGCGCGGCCACGCGCAGGAAGTTCAGGTAGTCCTTGCGCGGCGCGAAGGTCCAGCGGGATTTCTGGATGACGGTGGAATTGGCGTGCTCGGTGGCGCCGCCGACGCCGTCGGTGGCGTGGACGATGAACAGGTAGCGCTGGAACGGATACTGGTTGCCGTACATCTTCGCGGTCTCGACGACGATCTTCTTCAGGTCGGTCATCATCTGCTTGCCGTCGTGGTTGCCGCGGCCCCAGATCGCCAGCTCGATGCTGCGGCCATCCACCTTGTCGGTGTAGAACTCGTGGATGCCGGTCTCGATCGGCGCGTCGATCAGCACGTCGTAGTTCGGCGCCACGAAGCAGTGGTCGCAGTTGCCCGAATCCATGCCCGAACGCGACTTCCAGCCCTGCGGCACGTCCAGCTTGACCGCTACCTTCTCCTTGCGGAAGGGCGCGGCGTAGACGAACACGCCGCTGGCATCCAGGTAGGCGTGGGTGTCGTCGATGTGGCGGGTGCGCTCGCCCAGCAGGTTGGCGTACAGCTCGTACTGCACCGTCACCGCGTCGCCTGGGCGGGTAGAGACCTGCCAGGTGCCCTTGTCGGTCTTGGCGACCGGCAGCGGCTGACCCTTGGCGTCGAAGGCCTTGAACAGGCGCACGCCGTTAGCGAGGTTGAGCATGTTGTAGCGGCCGGTGCGCCAGTTCGGCATGTGCACGTCGAGCGTGGTGCCGGCGGCCGCCGGGAAGGTGGCGCGCACTTCGGCCAGGTGCTGTGCCGCATCGGTAATGCGCAGCTGGTAATCGACGTCGGCGCGTGCGGTGGCACTGGCGCCGAGCAGGATCAAGGGGAGGGCGTAGGTCAGGAGTTGTGGTTTCATGTCCGCAGGATGGATGAGCTCCGGTAGAGCGTGCGCGGAAGTGTATACCAGCTCGCGGACGGGGGACAGCCCTTGCTGGCAGCGTCAATACGGCCTGGCCATGCGAAAAAAGGCCGCGCCCTGTTACAGGGGCGCGGCCTTTCCGGGACTGATCCGGTGTCGTGTCAGTTGCTCAGCAAGACCTGTGCGATCAGACCGGTGGCGATGGCGGCCAGGATGTAGTCGTTACCGGCGCGGACCCAGTGGTGGCCGCGCGGCGGCGCGCTCAGGTGGCGGTCGCGCCAGTCGGTGACGACGTAGCGGCTGTCGCGGTATTCCTTGCTCAGGTGCTGGCCGCGGCGCAGGTCGTGGCGCGGTCCGGCGCCGCGCCGGTCGTCGCGATGGAACTGGCGGGCGTCGTAGTAGCGATCATGATTGCGGTCGTTGGCGCGCTGGTTGGCGTTGCCGCGTGGGCCGTCATGGCGGTCATTGTCATAGCGGCCGTTGTCATGCTTGTCGCCACGGCGGCTGTCCTGCCCATAGGCGTTGCCGTTGCGGCCGTCGTGGCCATGGTCGCCGCGCTGGGCGAACGCGCTGCCGCTGGCAGTCAGGGTAAGGGCGATCAGTGCCGATGCGATCAAACGTGGTTTCATGCTGTTCTCCTGGTGACGCGGTGTGCTTTCGCGATGTGTCCATTACACCGCAAACCGGGCCGGACAGGTGAAGCCAGGCAGTAAGGAATGCTACCAAACGTATCAGGGCCGCCCGGTCGATTCAATGAGCGCGGCCGGCTCCGTGCGGCCGCCGACCAGGATGGCCCCGTCTTCTGCCCGGGTCCTGATGATGCATGAATGGCCGGTGGCGCGTCCCTGTCTCAGTACGATGCCATGTCCCAGCAGCGCGGTGAGCGCACCCGCCGCCACGCCGGTGGCACTGTCTTCCAGGGCCGGGTCGAGATGGTTGAAGTTGCGGCCTTCGAAGCGGCCGTCGGGAAGGCGGCACCAGGCATAGATGCCGTTGATGCCGGCCTTCTTGCTCCATGCCGTGATCGCTTCCAGGTCCGGCCGCAGGCCAAGCAGAGTGGCGGAGTCCGGCACCTCGACCAGCAGCTTCGGGCTGCCGACCGAAGCAACGCGCGGCGGCGATGCCGGCACGAAGCCGGGCGCCGCGAGCAAGTGCTCCAGCAAGCCGCTTGCCAGCACCGGCTGCGCCACTTCCTGCGCCTGCAGGCGAACATAGAAGGCATGATCGCCGCGCAGCAGCGTGAGCCGCTGGCCGCGCATCGCCGTCGTCACCGAAAGCAGGGCGGCATCGGGATGGCGCCCGAACAGCACGTGCGCCACGGCCAGCGTGGCGTGCAGGCACAGCGGGCTGCGCATGTGCGGGTAATAGAAATCGACCACCTCGCCGTCGAGGAAGACGCAGGTGGTGTTGCGTGCTCGCGCCAGCGCGCGGCGTGCTTCCTCGCTCGAATGGCCGCCTTCGATGACGAGGGCCGGGTTGCCGTCGCCGGCATGTTCGCCAAAACAGCGCAGTACACGAATCTGCATGCGTTTCTCCTTGTCGAGCGGGAAGTCTCGGTTATACTGTGTTTTTATACAGTATTGCCGGTTTGTCCAGCATTGTATCCCGTTCGCCCCGCTTTTGTCCGTCCTCTGCCGATGACCGATCCGCTTTCACCGCCACCACAGGTTTTGCCTCCGTATGCGGAGCTGTTCTGCCTGTCGAACTTCTCCTTCCTCGAAGGAGCCTCGCATGCGGAGGAACTGGTGGCGCGCGCGGTCCAGCTCGATTATTTTGCCCTGGCGCTGACCGACGAATGCTCGCTGGCCGGGGTGGTGCGCGCCCATGCCGAGGCCAAGAAGGCCGGCCTGCACCTGGTGATCGGCGCCCACTTCCACCTGAAGAACCCGGACGGCAGCCCGGCGCTGTCGCTGCTGCTGCTGGCCAAGAACCGCAACGGCTACGGCAACCTTGCGGAGCTGATCACCCTGGGCCGCACCCGCAGCGAAAAAGGGACCTACTTTCTCACGCCGGACGACCTGGCCCGGCCCGCGCCCGCGTACGCGCACCTGAAGCACATGCCCGACTGCCTGGCGATCCTGCTCCCCGCTTATCCCTCGCACGAAGCGGCGGACGTCGACCGCCTGCACGGGCAAGCCGCCTGGATGGCGAGCACCTTCCCGGGCCGCGCCTGGCTCGGCCTGGTCCTGCTGCACCGCGCCTTCGACGAACCGCACCGCGAGGCGGTGGAAGAGGTGGGCTGGCAGCACGGCCTGCCGATCACGGCGCTCGGCCACGTGGTGATGCACGTGCGCTCACGTAAACCCCTGCAGGACACGCTCACCGCCACCCGCCTGAAGAAGCCGGTGGCCGAATGCGGTTATGGCCTGGCCCAGAACGCCGAGCAGCACCTGCGGTCGCGCCTGCGCCTGGCCAACATCTACGGCCGCGAGGCATTGGCCGAGACGCTGCGCATCGCGCGCCTGTGCACCTTCTCGCTGGATGAGCTGCGCTACGAATATCCCGACGAAGTGATCCCGCCCGGCATGGATGCCACCAGCTTCCTGCGCCAGGAAACCTATATCGGCGCGCACCGGCGCTTCCGCGAGGGCATCCCGGCCAAGGTGCAGGCGCAGATCGAGCACGAACTCGGGCTCATCGCCGAGATGAAGTACGAACATTACTTCCTCACCGTGTACGACATCGTGCGCTTCGCGCGCTCGCAACACATCCTGTGCCAGGGGCGCGGCTCGGCCGCCAATTCCGCGGTGTGCTACTGCCTCGGCATCACCGAGGTCGACCCGGCGCGCGCCAGCCTGCTGTTCGAACGCTTCATCTCGAAGGAGCGCAACGAGCCGCCCGACATCGACGTCGACTTCGAACACCAGCGCCGCGAGGAAGTCATCCAGTACATCTACCGGAAATACGGGCGCGAGCGCGCGGCGCTGGCCGCGGTGGTGATCAGCTACCGTCCCAAGAGCGCACTGCGCGACAGCGGGCGCGCGCTCGGCATCGACCTGGCCATCGTCGAGAAGGTGGCCAAGACCCACCACTGGTTCGACAGCCGCGCCGATTTGCTGGGACGCCTGGCGGAGGCGGGACTGGACCCGGAATCGCGCCTGGCGCAGCAGTGGGCCACGCTGGCCGACAAGCTGCTGAACTTCCCGCGCCACCTGTCGCAGCACCCGGGCGGCTTCGTCATCGCGCGCGGCAAATTGTCGCGCCTGGTGCCGATCGAGAACGCCACCATGGCGGAGCGCAGCGTCATCCAGTGGGACAAGAACGACCTCGAAGAACTCGGCCTGATGAAGGTCGACGTGCTGGCGCTGGGCATGCTGTCGATGATGCGGCGCGGCCTCGAACTGGTGGGCCAGCGCTACGGCAACCTGTTCGAGATGCAGGACATCCCGCCCGACGACAGCGCCACCTACGACATGATCTGCGCGGCCGACACCGTGGGCGTGTTCCAGATCGAGTCGCGCGCCCAGATGAGCATGTTGCCGCGCATGCGCCCGCGCCGCTTCTATGATCTGGTAATCGAGGTGGCCGTGGTGCGCCCCGGCCCGATCCAGGGCGGCATGGTGCATCCTTATTTGCGACGCAGGCAGGGCCTGGAGCCGATCCACTATCCGAGTCCGGAAATGAAGGTGGCGCTCGAGCGCACCCTGGGCGTGCCGATCTTCCAGGAGCAGGTGATGCAGGTGGCGATCCTCGGCGCCGGCTTCACGCCGGGCGAGGCCGACCAGCTGCGGCGCGCGATGGCGGCCTGGAAGCGCAAGGGCGGGCTCGAAAAATACTACGACCGCATCGTGCGCGGCATGCTGGAGCGCGGCTACACGCTGGAGTTCGCGGAAGCGATCTTCAGCCAGATCCAGGGCTTCGGCGAATACGGCTTTCCCGAGTCGCACGCGGCCAGCTTCGCGCTGCTGGCCTATGCCAGTTCCTGGCTCAAGTGCCACGAGCCGGCGGCCTTTCTCTGCGCGCTGCTCAACAGCCAGCCGATGGGCTTCTACAGCCCCTCGCAGCTGGTGCAGGATGCGCGCCGCCACGGCATCGAGGTGCGCCCGGTGGACGTCGCCATCAGCGGCTGGGACTCGGCCCTGGAGGAACTGCATCCCACAAGCCGGTCGCGCCAGCCCGCGGTGCGCCTGGGTCTTTGCTTGCTGCGCGGGCTGAAACAGGAAGTGGCCCTGCGCATCGAGATGGCGCGCGCGGTGCGCCCCTTCGAGAGCGTGGCCGACCTGGCGCGCCGCGCCCAGCTCGACCGTGGCGACCTGCAGGTGCTGGCCGGCGCCAATGCGCTGCAGTCGCTGGCCGGGCACCGGCGCGAAGCGCTGTGGCAAGCGGTGGGGGCGGTGCCTGACCGCGACCTGCTGCGCCCGACCACGCCGCAGGAGGAACTGCCGCAGCTGGCGGCGCCGACCGAAGCCGACGAGACCGTGGGCGACTACCGCGCGCAGGGCTTGACACTGGGCCGCCATCCGCTGGCGCTGCTGCGTGAGCAGCTGCTGGCCAAGCGCTTCATGCCGGCCTCGGTTCTCGCCGACTATGCCGACGGCCAGCTGGCGCGCGCCTGCGGCCTGGTGACGGTGCGCCAGCGGCCCGGGACGGCCAAGGGCGTGCTGTTCATGACGCTCGAGGACGAGACCGGGAACATCAACGTGATCGTCTGGCCCACGCTGGTGGAGCAGCAGCGGCGCGAGGTGCTGAATGCCCCGCTGCTCGGGGTGTACGGCATCTGGCAGAAACAGGGCGAGGTGCGGCACCTGGTGGCCAAGCGGCTGGTGGACATGTCGCATTTGCTCGGGAAGCTGCGCGCGCCGAGCCGCGACTTTTGCTAGCGGGATGGCGGGCGCAGCGGCCATCCCTTGAATCAGGCCGCGAGCTTAAGCTGGGTCTTTCCACGCGATGGCAACGCGCGCTCCGTGGCGCCCGTATGGAGGCGGAATACCGCCAGCGCCTGCGCCACGCTGTCCGCCTGCTGCGACAGCGAAGCCGCTGCCGCCGCCGCTTCCTCGACCAGCGCCGCGTTCTGCTGGGTAATCGCGTCGAGCTGGCCAACCGCCTGGTTGACTTGGCCGAGGCCACCGCTTTGCTCGACAGTGGCAGCGGCGATTTCTTCCATCACCTTGCGCACGCTCTCGACTGAATCGATGATTTCTCCCATCGTTTGGCCGGCGAGTGCGGTCAGGCGGCTGCCGCTGTCCACGGTGGCGATCGACACGTCGATCAGCTGCTTGACTTCCTTGGCCGCGGCGGCCGTACGCTGCGATAGGTTACGCACTTCGCTTGCCACGACCGCGAAGCCGCGGCCCTGTTCGCCGGCACGGGCTGCTTCGACGGCAGCATTCAGCGCCAGGATATTGGTCTGGAAAGCAATGCCGTCGATCATGGTGATGATGTCGAGTACCTTGTGGGACGAGGTGCTGATTGCTTCCATGGTGCTGACCACTTCGTCAACCGTGCTGCCGCCGCGGCTTGCCATGCTGGCCGCCCGCGCCGCCAGCTCGTTGGCGGTCTTTACCTTGTCGCTGTTTTGCGCCACGTTCTGGGTCAGTTGCTCCATGCTGGCTGCAGTCTCTTCCAGGCTAGACGCCTGCGATTCGGTACGGCCGGACAAGTCCATGTTGCCATCGGCGATCTCGCCGGTGGCATGGCGGATCTCGTCGAAGTTGCCGCGCACATCGCCGATCACGCTGAACAAGTTGATCGAGGTCTGGCGCAGGGCCGCGACCAGCTGGCCCATTTCGTTGTCGGCGGTGCTGTCGATGCGGCCGGTCAGGTCGCCGCCGGCCAGGCGGCGTGTGAAGGACGTGGCGCTGTCGAGCGGAGCCAGCACGTTGCGGCGCAGGCTGAACCAGAGGCCGGCGGTAATGAGCAACGCCGCTGCGATCGGGCCCAGGTTCCAGTAGGACGACGCGGATTGCCACGCATGTATCAAATTGGCCAGCAGGACCATCGCCAGCACGCCCATGCCCAGATTGACTTGGGCACGCAGCGGCAGACTGCGCAGGCGCGCCAGGCGACCGGACAGGCCGCTTTCCAGAATCCGGCCATGTTGAAGGATTAGCTTGCGTGGGTTACCAGCCCTGAACTCACGATACAAGGCAGTGGCAGCCGCCACCTGCTCGCGTGAGGGCTTGGTACGCACCGACATGTAGCCGACAGCCTCGCCGTTCTCGATCACCGGCGTCACGTTCGCATACACCCAGTAATAGTCGCCGTTCTTGCAGCGATTCTTGACCATGCCGCTCCACGGCATGCCGGAGCGGATCGTGGCCCACAGGTCGGCGAAGGCTTCCACCGGCATGTCCGGATGGCGCACCAGGTTCTGTGGAGCGCCGATCAGCTCGTCTTCAGTGAAGCCACTGACCTCGATGAAGTAGGGGTTGGCGTACCGGATATTGCCCCGAAGGTCGGTAGTGGAGACGATGGTGCGGCCTTCGGTCAGGACATACTCGGTGTTGGTAATGGGGGTATTGACGCGCATGGCGCGCTCCTTATGCTTATTCGAGTAGAAATAAAGATAAAAATGACGAATTCACATGTTTTTATCTTGAAAACATGCATGTTTCGTGATTTGAGTATATCTATCGTCAGATTGGTAGTTGGAAAGTATTTACCATAGGTACCAAAATACAACGCCTGAAGATCGAGAATGTGGCTCTGGTGATAACTCATCCTGGCCAAAATTGGAATTTGAACCAGTGTGTTTCGCGTTGGGAGAAAGCATGAAACATCTTCGCCTGCGGCTTCGCTTCAGCGCCCTCGTCTTCTACGCTGCTTGTGCAGGCGCCTGTGCTGCAGATCCGACCCATGCCGCCTTGCGTGCCGAACTCCTGAAGATGGCCGACACCGACCAGGAAGTCCGCCAGCTCGCGCGCAAGGGTGACTTCAGCCGCTGGGCCGCCGTCGACGACGCCAACCGCTCGCGCCTGAAGCAGATCGTCGCGCAGCTTGGCTGGCCGACGGTCTCGATGGTCGGCCAGGACGGCGCCACGGCCGCCTGGCTGATCGCCCAGCACGCGGACCGGGACCAGGCTTTCCAGCGCGAGGTGCTGGCCTTGATGGAGCCCCTGGTGCAGCAAGGGCAGGCATCCGGGACGAATTTCGCCTACCTGTACGACCGCACCCACTATCCGCAACGCTTCGGCACCCAGGGCAGCTGCGTCAGCAGGACCGAGTGGCAGCCTTTCGAGATCGAGGATATCGCCGGGGTCGACGAGCGGCGGCGTGCGCTCGGCCTGCCGCCGCTTGCCGAGTATGCGAAACTGTTCAAGGAAGGCTGCGCCAATCCCCATATGAGCTTGCACAGTGCGTCGCACCCCAAGCGGACAGTCGCCATCCCTCGATGAACCAGGACGAACAGAGCACATGGACAAACGGACGGCATGGGTGGTAATGGGCGTCAGCGCCTGCGGCAAGAGCGACATCGGCGCGCGGCTGGCGCAGGCGCTCGGTGCACCCTTCATCGAGGGCGACCGCTTCCATCCGCCGGAAAACGTGGCGAAGATGTCGGCCGGGATCCCGCTCGACGACGAAGACCGGCGCGGCTGGCTGCAGGCATTGCGCGCCGAGATCGAGCGGGCATGGCAGACGGAACCGGTGGTCGTGCTGTCGTGCTCCGCGCTCAAGCGCGCCTACCGCGACGTGCTGCGCGGCGATGGCGGCGACGTGCGCTTCGTGCACCTGCATGGCGATCGCGATCTCATTGCACAGCGCATGGCGGCGCGCAGCGGGCACTTCATGCCGGTATCGCTGCTCGACAGCCAGCTGCGCACCCTCGAACCGCTCCAGCCGGATGAACGCGGCGTCACGCTCGACGTGCGCGAGCCGCCGCAGCGCCTGGTGGAGCAGGTCATGGCGACACGCGGCGCTTCCTGAAACGTCTCGTTACACAGTCTTTGCTATCTCGTGGTTTTGTGATGTTTTTTGCCAGGCCACATCTGCTACGCTCGCGGAAATATTTCACTTTTGAAAGAGATTCCATGGCAATCAAGCAGCAGTGGACCATCCTCCTGGCGCTGGCCGCATCCGGCGCATCCGCCGTCGAGGCGCCGATCCAGAGCGTCACCCTGTATCCGGGCAGCGCCACGGTGGAGCGCCTGGTCCAGGTAACGCCGGGCATGACCCAGGTCGAGATCACCGGCCTGCTGGCCAATTTCAATACCGACACCGTGCGCCTGCAGGCCGATCCGGGCATCCAGGTCGGGCAGGTGCTCACGCGCGACCAGCGCGCCGTCGACAGCCCGAGCCCGCGCCAGGCGGAACTCGAAGCAAAGATCCAGGCGCTGCAGGACCAGGTCGCGCTGGTCGATGCCGAGATCAAATCGTCCCAGCTGGTGCAGGGCTACCTCGAGCGCCTGGGCGGCGGCGACAACGCGCCGGGACGTGCCGCGGGCGACCCCAAGGCTTTGCTGGGGACCCTGGACGCGATCCGCAAGGGCGGCAGCGAGGCCCTGGCCCGCATGCACGAGGCCGAGGTGAGGAAGCGTGGGCTGACCAAGCAGCTGGGCGCCCTCAAGGGCGATCTCGCCAAGGTCCAGGCCAGCACGCGCGACAGCCGCAGCATGACGGTGGCGGTCGCGGTGCGCCAGCCCGGCAAGATCCTGCTGTCCTACCAGGTCAACCGCGCCGGCTGGAAGCCGACCTATCGCGCCACGCTGGACTCGAACACGTCCACCGTGGAACTGGAGCGGATGGCGGCGATTTCGCAAAAGACCGGCGAGGACTGGAGCCGGGTCAGGCTGCGCCTGTCGACCGGCCAGCCGAACCTGACCGCCTATGCGCCCGATCCCTTCCCGTGGCTGCTGACCCACCGGCCGCCGCAGGAAGTGCAGGCTGCGCTCAATGTTCGACATGAATATGCCCGGCGCATCGCGCCGGCCGCACCGCCGCCGGCGCCGTCCCCGGTGATGGTCACCGGTTCGCGCGTCGCCGCCGACGACTACATCGCGCCGGTCATCGAGACGCAGGGCAGCTTCACGACCGAATTCGAGGTGCCGGCCCGGGTCGACCTGGCATCGGATGGCCGCGAGATCTCGGTCGGCCTGGCCAAGCAGAACCTGGCCGTCAAGCAGCTGGTGCGCATTGCCCCGCGCGACCACAAGGATACCGCGGTGCTGACCATCGATGCGGCGCGGCCCGACGGCGTCTGGCTGCCGGGCCAGGTGCAGCTGCGCCGCGACGGTTCCTACGTGGGCGCACTGCACTGGGATCCCCAGGCCAGCGAGCGCTTCAACATGGCCTTCGGGCGCGACCCGCTGGTGCGCGTGAGCACCGAGCGCCGCAACGAGAAATCGGGCGAAGCGGGCTTCTTCAACCGCGAGAACCAGAAGCGCATCGCCGACACCTATGTGGTGACGAACCTGCACCGCCAGCCGATCGATATCCTGGTGCTCGAGCCGACCCCGGTCAGCCAGTCGGACAAGATCAGCGCCAGGATCTCCCTGGATCCGGAACCGACCGTGAAGGACTGGCAGCAGCGGCGCGGCGTGGTCGGCTGGGAGCGCACGCTCAAGCCGAACGAGACCGCCCGCTTCAACGTCGACTATGTGATCGACTATCCGAAGGAGGGGACGGTACAGGGCCTTCCGTAAGGCGGCATGCACGATCCCCCCAGCCGTGGGGCTGCCATCGACCGCGAACGCCGGCTATCTTGTCGCCTATTGACAAGAAACAGCCGGCGCCCGCGCTACTCGCTGCATCATGGGTCGGCCATTATCGGGAACCGAGTACATGATCTCACCTCTTCACAAAGCCTGCGCCGCCGCCGTGCTGCTGGCCCTGGCCATGCCTGCCGTGCAGGCGGCACAGAACAATCCGCACCAGCCAGCGGCGAACGCCACGGCACAAGGCAAGTACATCGAGCGCGGGCGCTACCTGGTCAAGGTCGGCGGCTGCAACGACTGCCATACCGCCGGCTATGGCATGAGCGCCGGCAAGGTGCCCGAGAAGGACTGGCTGCAGGGCGACCAGCTGGGCTGGCGCGGCCCCTGGGGCACGACCTACCCGACCAACCTGCGCCTGTCGATGAATGCGCTCGGCGAGGACGACTGGATCAGGATGGCGCAGACCATGCAGGCGCGCCCGCCGATGCCCTGGTTCACGCTGCACCAGATGGACAAGGAAGACCTGCGCGCGATCCACCGCTTCGTGCGCCATCTCGGCCCGGCCGGCAAGCCGGCGCCCGCCGCGCTCGCTCCGGGAGTGGCCCCGAAGGGTCCGGCGATCCTGTTCCCGGCGCCGCCAGGCAAATAAGCGATCACACGGCGGCGTGCCGGATACAAGCTCCGGCACCCGCCCTGCCTTGTTACGGTGACTGCGGCGCCACAGGTGCAGCAGTGCCGTCCTCCACGGCCGGCGCCGGTTCGGCAAACTCCGCGTACACCCAGTCGCCGCCGGCGCGCACCACGCCCTCGGGCGGCGTGCGCTCGCGCTGCGGCGTCTTCGCCAGCGCCACGCGCATGTAGTCGACCCATACCGGCAAGGCCAGCGTGGAGCCGAATTCGTGACTCCCCAGCGAGCGCGGCTCGTCGTAGCCCATCCAGGCCACCGCCACCACATTGGCGCCATAGCCGGCGAACCAGCCGTCGATGGCGTTGCTGGTGGTGCCGGTCTTGCCCGCCAGGTCGGTGCGGTTCAAGAGACGCGAGGCCTGGGCGCCGGTGCCGAAGCGCGCCACGTCGCGCAGCATGCTGTCCGCGATGAAGGCATTGCGGGCATCCAGCACGCGCGCGCTCTCCTGGAGCGGGCGCGGCTTGCCGCTCTCGAACAGCAGCTTGCCGTCGCGGTTGTGGATCGTCATGCCCAGGCTGGGCTCGACCCGGTAGCCGCCGTTGGCCAGCACCGCGTAGGCGCCGGCCATCTGCAGCGGCGTCACCGCGCCGGTGCCGAGCGCCAGGGTCAGGTTGCTGGGATGACGCGCCATGTCGAAGCCGAAGCGCCCCAGGTGTTCGCGCGCATAGTCGACGTCGAGCGCGCGCAGCATGCGCACCGTCGGCACGTTGCGCGAGTGCGTGAGCGCATGGCGGATCGTCACCGGACCCTCGAACAGGCCGTCGTCGTTACGCGGCGACCAGTTGGCATAGGCCTTCTCGTTCGAAAAATCGAGCGGTTCGTCGAGGATGGTCGTGCCCGGGAAGAAGCCGCGCTCCAGCGCCGCTGAATACACGAAGGGCTTGATGCTCGATCCCGGCTGGCGCCAGGCCTGCGTCACGTGATTGAGTTTCTGCAGCTGGTAGTCGACCCCGCCCACCATGGCGCGCACCAGGCCGGTCTGGGCATCGAGCGCGACGAAGGCCGAGGCCACCTGCGGCAGCTGGGTGATGGCCCAGCCATCCTTGCCACTGGGGGCGATGCGCACTACCGCCCCCGGCGCCAGCTTGAGGCCGGCCTTGGCGGAAGGCAGGAGGGCAGGGGCGGCGAAGGCGAGCCCGCCGGCCTTGATCTCGATGGTGTCGCCGTCGCGGGTAACGACGCGCACCCGCTTGGGCGACGCCGCCAGCACCACGGCGGGCGTGAAGCCGCTGACCGCGGGGCGCTTCTGCAGGGCCTCGTTGACCGCCTCTTCGCGCTCTTGCTCCGCTTTCGGCAGCGTGATGCGCGCTTCCGGTCCGCGGTAGCCATGGCGGCGGTCGTAGGCGATGGCGTTGCGGCGCACCGCCTCGTAGGCCGCTAGCTGCTCGGCCGCGTTGATGCTGGTGGTGACCGTGTAGCCGTGCTCGTAGGCCGCCTGCCCGAAGCGTGCATGGGCGGCCTGGCGCGCCAGCTCGGCGACGTATTCGGCGCCCGCACCCGGGCCGCCGCCGTCGCGTCGCACGCGCAGCGGTTCGGCCAGCGCCTGGCGGTACTGCGCCTCGGTGATCTTCCCCAGCGCCAGCATGCGCTTGAGGACCACCTGCTGGCGCTGCTGCGCGCGCTCCGGATTGGCCACCGGGTTGTGGCGCGACGGGTTCTGCGGCAGGCCGGCCAGCATCGCGGCCTCGGCCAGGCTCAGGCTCGACAAGGGCTTGCCGAAATAGGTGCGCGCCGCGCTGGCGAAGCCGTAGGAACGCTGGCCCAGGTAGATCTGGTTCATGTAGACCTCGAGGATCTCGTCCTTGGACAGGGCCTGCTCGATCTTGTAGGCCAGGGCGACCTCGGTCAGCTTGCGCGGCAGGGTCTTGTCGCGCGACAGGAAGAAGTTGCGCGCCACCTGCATGGTGATGGTGGAGCCGCCCTGGCGGAAACTGCCGAGCGACGCCAGGTTGGCCTTGGCGGCGCCCAGCGCGCGGATCCAGTCGATGCCGCTGTGCTCATAGAAGCGAGAGTCCTCGATCGCCAGCACGGCGGCCTTCATCAGGGGAGGGATCTTCGCGATCGGCACGAAGTCGCGCCGTTCTAGGCCGAACTCGCCGATCAGGACCTTGTCGGCCGAGTACACCCGCAGCGGGATCTTCGGCCGGTAGTCGGTCACGGCGCTGATGTCGGGCAGCGGCACTTCGTCCAGGACGCCGGCGCGCGCGGGCAGGGCGGCCGGCAGCAGCAGGGCGGCAAATACGGCGGCACGCGTCGTCGGGCGGAGCGGGAATGGCTGGTACATGGAGTTCGTCTGGGTTGGGTTGAAGGCGGCGCCGATCATAGCGCCCTTGCCTGGCGGGCGCATCCGTAACCGGCAAGGTAGCGCCGCCTGCCTTGGCAGGGCTCGGCTGGCGCTACCTCAGTCCAGCCCCAGCCACTTGCGGTAGGAGCCGTAGTGGTGCACCACGAAGCCTCCGAACGAGGGCATCCCGCCGACGGCAGCGCGGGTCTCGTCCAGTTCGCGCTCGAGGTCGGGCTCGCGCAGGTGGTGGAAGGACACTTTCTTGATCGCGTTGGGCATGGTCTCGACGCCGATCAGCACGCGGCGCCCGATGGTCTCGCCGTACTGCAGTTCGTCCATTGCATGGCTGACGATGCCGTCGCCGCCTTCGGCGCGGTCGCGGTAGTCCATCAGCGCCACGTAGTCGTAGGTGTCCTGCACGTGCTGGCTCACCGGCTTGCGCCTGCCTTTCCACTCCAGCTCGATCCCGTCCAGCCAGAATGGTATCGCCGGCCCGACCGGCAGCGACTGGCCGGAGGCACGTACGGTGCGCATCAGCGCGTCCGACATGTCGAGGAAACCGGCCAGCAATTCCATCTTGCGCGCCGACCATTCCGGCAGGATGTGCGGTTCGATGTCGACATTGACGCCGTCGAAGCGCTCTTCCGGCGCCGCCGTGCGGTTGTAGTCGAGGACGCGCTGCAGCATTGCCACCGCGTCCGCATGGTGCCTGGGCAGCACGTAGCGTTCGGTGTGCAGGTAGGCGGAGCCGAGCAGGGCGTAGACCCGCAGGCCCGAGGCATGCAGGCGCCGGACCAGGCGTCGGTACTGGGCCGGGTTCGACACGATCGGGTTGCCGCCACCGAAGGCGTCGGCATACAGGAACACGGTCTGCACCGACTTCGACTTCAGGAAGGCGATCGCGCGTTCCGCCGCGGCCGGCTGCTGCAGCATGGCGCTGCTGTCTTCTTCCCAGGTCCAGATCGCGCGCGGAGCGGCTGCATCGGAGGCATGGGCGGCACCGCCGGCGCAGGCCAGCATCAGCGCCAGGCAGGCGAGGGTATGCTTCACAGTTTCAGTTCCACGTGGTATTGACCGACGCCGATCGCGCGGCCGGTGTCGGGATGGGAGGGGATTACGGAAATGTAGTAGGTGCCGGACGGGAGGCGCGGCAGGTTCGCGCGCAGCGTGATCGAGGCCGACTCGCCTGCGCCCAGCCGGCGCGCCTCGCCGGTGGTTTCGCCGATCTCGACACCATGCGCGTCGGCGATGACGAGCAGCGGCGCAAAGGCGCGCGACTCGGTGGCGGCGCTGTTGCTGAAGGTGGCTTCGATCGCCAGGCGCTTGGCGTCGGGACGCGGGCGCAGGCCGCGCACGGCGACGTCACCGGCCTGCTGTACCAGCGGCGTGCCGTGCAGGCTGCGCTCGCCGCCCCAGCCGGCGAGCGCTCCGCCTTCGGGCGCCAGCGCCGTGCTGGTACCAGCCTGGCGATTCGCCTTCAGGAAGGCGTGGAACTGGGCCTGCGCCAGCGACAGCGCCGCCGGATTATCGGCGCGCTCGGTTTCCATGCCGTCGCCGAGCATGTACAGATTGCCTTGCGCGAGATAGGCCGTGCCGGAGATGAAGTCGCTCATCTCGGTCTTGGTCTGCTTGAGCGGGATCGCGTGCAGGTTGCGGAAGCTCTTCTCGGTGTCGAGCCCGGTGCCCAGCCAGGTGACCTGGCGCGGGGCCTTCAGGCCATAGTCCTTCGACAGCCAGGCCAGCAGCGAGGGAGCGATGTCGAACTGCGAGGACACCGACTTGACCGACCCTGGGGCCTTGAGCAGGGGGGAATGGATGATCAGCGGCACGTGGTAGCGCTCGATGCGGGTGTCCATCGGCAGCTCGGGCAGGCGGTGGTCGCCGGTGATGACGAACACGGTGTTGGCGTAGCCGGGCAGGGTCGAGGCCTTCTCGAAGAACAGGCGCAGCGCGTCATCGGTGTACAGGATGCTGGCGAACACCTCGCGCTGGGCGCGGTATTCCGGCCGCTCGCGCAGCCCCAGGCGCGCCACGTGCGCATCGACCCGCTGCAGGTAGGCGTCCTTGCCGGGGAAGGTGAAGGGCGTGTGCATGCTGGTGGTCTGGATGATGGTGGCGTAGGGCGTCGCCCTGGCTGCCGCTTCGCGGCGCAGCGCCATGTCCATCAGGTCGCGGTCGGCATAGCCCCAATCGTTGGCGCGCTCTGCATCCGGGCCGTAGTCCTTCTCGCTGACGATGCTGTCCACACCCTGGCGGCGCAGGAACAAACCTTCGTTGTCGAACTCCATGTTCGAGCCCGAGTAGAAGCGCAGGTCGTAGCCCTGTCCCTTCAGGATGGACAGGAGCGAATCGTGCCGCGGCATGCGCTCGCCCAGCGCGGCCAGGCCGTGTTCGCCGAAGGGCAGCGAACCGAAGATCGTGGTCAGCACGCCGAAAGTGCGGCCCTGGCCGGCCAGGAAGTTTTCGAAGTAGAGGCTGCGTCCTGCCAGCTCGTCGAGGAAGGGCGTGAAGCTGCCCAGGCGTGCCCCGGGACCGGAAAAGCTGCGGCCCAGGCCTTCGACGATCACGAACACCAGGTTCGGCGGCGCGTCGGCGCGGCGCAGCAGCGGTCCGAGGGTATCGGGTGTGCGCTCGGCACGCAGGAAGGGGTAGTGCGGGTCCTTGCCGTCCCACGGCGCCTGGCCCTGCAACGTCCCGTGGTCGCTGGCCTGCGCCGCCTGGCCGCGCAGGCCGGCCAGGTTGCTGTCGGCGAAAAAGGCGGCCTTGTTGATGACGAAGCCCAGGTCGGCGTCGGTGTGCACCACGGCCGGCACAATGCGCGCCGGCAATAAGGCGAAGGCCGCGAGGCTGGCCGCCAGCGCGATACCCGCCATGCGCCCGCTGGCGCGCGGCCACAGTTCATGCCGTGACAGCAGGAGCACGCCCCACAATACACCCAGGCCGAGCACCAGGGCGGCCAGCAGCAGCGGGCTGGCCTGCCAGCCGCTGGCCATGACGGTCGCGACTTCGTCGCCGCTGTAGGCGAACAGGTCGGCGCCGAGCGGCACGCCCGCCACCCAGTGGTACTGCAGCAGCGCCGCATCGGCGCACAGCAGCGCACTCCACAGTGTACCTAGGCAGGCGATGCGCAGGCGCTGCGAGGCGATGAAGGCCAGCGGTAGGGAGCCGAGCAGGAACACGAAGCCGTAGCGCAGCAGCGACAAGGTGTCGTTGCCGATACCGACGCCGAACAGGGTCGAGTGCGGCACGCCGGCGGCTGCGGCATGGATGGCCTCGGCGATGCGCAGGCACAGCCAGGCCAGCATCAGCGCGGGCAGCGACGACAGGGTAAACGCAGCGGCTTCAAAAGCCGCTTCCAGGGCAGATTTCAGCCGCTGGCCGACAGGCAGGCCTTCCATGGCTTACCAGCGGCGATAGAGGCCGAGGCTCAGGCCGCGCTCGCGCGCCTCGCCGCTTCCGCTCCGGGCAAAGCTGGCGCCAACCCGCGTACCCCAGTCGCGCGACAGGTAGTGGACCCAGGTCAGGCTGCCGCCGCCCGAACGCGCGCGGCCGCCGGTGAGCGAGAGCGGGTCGTCGCTGCGGCCCCGGTTGGCCGTCGCTTCGAGGTAGCTGTCGGCGTCGCCCGCGTAGTACCAGCGCGCCAGCAGGCGGTCGCCCGAGCTCTGCGAGCCTTGCGACACGATGTTCTGGTGACGCAGCTGCAGGTAGAAGTTGCCGGTGTATTTAGCCAGGCTGACGCCATAGATGTTCACGCGCGAATCGAAGCCGAGCAGGTCGTCGCTCACCGAGGCTTCCCAACCGTTGCCGAGCGACTGATACAGCTCGATGCGGCCGGAATGGTCCGGGAAAAGGCGTTCGCTCGGCGCCCGCTGGTAGCGCAGGTTGGCATAGGCGCCTTGCCACAGGCTGGCATAGGCGTCGATGGCCCAGGCACGCCCGGTTTGGTCGAAGCGGTGGGCGCGCAGCGCCTCGAAGCCGATCGAGCCGCGCTTCATGTAGTGGCGCACGCTCAGGGTCTGGTCGTTCCAGCGCGGGCCGTCGCCCACGTCCTGCCAGCTGCCGGAAAGGCCGGCGGCCCAGGTGTAGCCCGCAGCGATCGCTGCTTCAGGATTGCCGGTGAACGGCTGGGGCGACGGTTGCGGATGCGGCTGCAAGGCGCGCAGCGCCTGGGCATGCGCCGCCAGGGTGGCGGCATCGCCGGGACGCAGCGCGGCGGCGCGGCCATAGGCCTCGGCGGCCTGCGCCGGCCGGTCCTGCCATTGGTACAGCCTGCCGAGCGCGAACCAGACGTCGGCATATTCCGGCGAGGCCTTGGCAGCGGCCGTCAGGTCGGCCTCGGCCTCGCTCCAGCGCTCCAGGCGGCTGAGCAGGATACCGCGCCCGAGCAGTACGTCTACGTTGCCCGGCGAGCGCGCTAGCAGGGCGTTATAAGCGGCCAACGCCAGTTCGGGCTGGCCCGAGTTGGCGAGCCTGCGCGCCTCCTCGTACTGTTGTTCGAACGGGGCGGCGGCAGGCTGGACCTGGGCGACTTCGGCGGGAGGCTGCTGGTAATCGACGGGCATGGGGCGGTGAGGGAAACGGAAACGGACGGGGCCGCGGCAGGCAAAACTTTGCCCGAGCATGGATAGTGCGTCAAGGAAACAACAGAGGGCTGCGCCCGAGTGTCGCGCAAAATCGTCAAATCATGGCCAATTTGACACTTGGATTTGCGAATTGGAAAGGATCTAAACGAAACGCCCGGCGCTTGGCCGGGCGTTTCATCATTTTTTACGGCAGACTCAGAAGGTTTCCCATTCCTCGGCTTCGGTATGCGCAGTGGCACGTGCACGTGCCGGCGCCGGCTTGGCCGGGCGCGCGGCGGGCTTGGCCGGCAGTGCCAGGGTGCGCGCCGGGGCGGCCGGGCTGGCGCTCCCGCTCGCGGGGCTCGCGGCCTGGGGGTCCCGCTTGAACACGCCCGCCCCCCGGGGCCGGCGGGCCGGCCGGGCCCGCATCGA
>NZ_DKJX01000015.1:62071-62237 GCF_002454935.1 Massilia sp. UBA6681 | reverse complement strand
CGCGCTGCCCGTGGCGGCGGCGAGCGCGGTGGCGGGCGCCGTGGCGGCGCTGCCGTTAACCGCCATCGATGCCGGCAAGTTCGCAGGCTGGGAATCCATCCTGCAGGAGCGCCTGCCGCTGGTGCTGCTGCTCTGGGCGCTGGGCGCCGGCCTGCTGGCCCTGCGC
>NZ_DKJX01000015.1:375-62012 GCF_002454935.1 Massilia sp. UBA6681 | reverse complement strand
CGCCGGCCTGCTGGCCCTGCGCATGGTGCTCGGGCTGGCCTGGGTGCGCCGGCGGACCCGCGCGGGGCAGTACCGGCTCGACCCCGCCTGGCAGGCGCGGCTCGACAGGATGGCGCGGGGCATGGGCATCGCCCGCCGCGTCACCCTGGGCTTGGTCGACGACCTGGCGAGTCCGGTGACGGCCGGCTGGTGGCGCCCGGTGGTGCTGGTGCCGGCGGCGCTGGTGTCGGGCATGCCGCCGCAGCTGCTGGAAGCGCTGCTGGCGCACGAACTGGCGCACGTGCGCCGCTGTGACTACGTAGTGAATTTGATCCAGAGCGCGATCGAGATCCTGCTGTTCTACCACCCGGCCGTGTGGTGGCTGTCGAACCGGATCCGCGAAGAGCGCGAACAGATTGCAGATGATGTAGCCGCAAGCACGCTCGGCGAACCGCGGCGCCTGGCACTTGCATTGTCCGAACTGGACCTGTTCCAGTTCACCCCGCAACTTGCCCCAGCAGCACATGGAGGAAATCTTATGTCCCGCATCAAACGCCTGGTTCGTCCCGAAACCGAACCGCTGAACTGGAAGCTGGCGCTTCCGATCCTGGGCCTGGCCACCGCGGCCGCCTTCTACTCCTGGTCGGCGCCGGCCCATGCCGGGGCCGAGCAGCCGGCCCCGGTCCCGCGTGCCGAGCCCGCGCCCCGTCCGCAAGCCGCGCCGGCCGAGCGCCGCGTGGTGCGCAAGGAGGGCAGGGAAGAGCCTTATGCCGTGGTGCGCGCCAACGACAAGAACACGAGCATGACCGGCAGCAGCGACGACTGGGACGACATCAAGGAAGCCAAGCGCCGCATTGGCGGCGACTTCCTGTGGTTCCGCGAGGGTGGCCAGGCCTGGTACATCCAGGATGCCGGCGTGCTGGCGAAGGTCGATGCCGCCTGGGCGCCGATGAACCGGCTGGGGACGCAGATGGACGTGTACGGCAAGGAGATGGACGTGCACGGCAAGAAGATGGATGCGCTCGGCAAGGACATGGACGTGGCGGCGCGCGGCTTCAAGCCGGACGAGGACAAGCTGCGCGTGGTCGAGGAGCGCATGGAAGCACTGGGCGAAGAAATGGAGAAGCTCGGCAAGCAGCTGGGCGCGATCGACAGCGTCAGGGAGCGCGAGCGCATCCAGGGCCGCATGAGCGAAGTCGGCCAGCAGATGTCGGCGGCGGGGCAGGAGATCAGCCAGCTGCACAACGGGCCGGGCATGCGCGAGGCGCAGAAGTCGATGGACGCGATCGGGCGCCGCATGAGCGAAGCCGGCAAGCCGATGGATGCGATCGGCAAGAAGATGGGCGCGCTCGGCAAGGAGATGGAGCGCGAGAGCAAGGCGGCGGACAAGACGGTGCGCGCGTTGATCCGCGAAGCGCGCGAGAAGGGGCTGGCAAAGCCGGTGCCGCAGGCGGGCTGACAATCAAGAAAACGGCCTGGCGCTCGGAGCGACAGGCCGCAATTTTACCAACTGGTCAAAAAACGCTGGCGTGCTGCCTCAGCAGCGCAGCGGCGTCGCGACCGGTCTTACTGCTGCGCGATCTTGCCGCGCCATGCACCGGTTTCCGAGCCGCGCTTCTCCAGCAGTTCCTTGAAGTTCTGCAGGTTGCCACGCAGTTCCATGCGCACGGCGCCCATGGCGTCGCCGACGGATTCGATCGCGTTTTCCGGTTCATAGTCCATTTGAACCATGACGCGGCAGCAGTTGTCCGAGATCTTGTGGAAGGTAGCGACACCGCCGTTCTTCACGCCGGTGACGCTGCGCCATGCGATGCGCTTGTCCGGGATCTGTTCGGTGATTTCGGCATCCCACTCCTTCTCTTCGCCGGCCACGTTGGCGCGCCAGTGCAGGTGCTTGTCGTCGAGCTGGCGGATTTCCTTGACGCTCTTCATGAACTGCGGGAAGTCCTCGAACTGCGTCCACTGGTTGTACGCGGTCTTGACCGGAACGTTGATCTCGATCGATTCCGAGACCGACGAGCTGGCGCCATAACCACTGCGGTTTTGTTTCAGTTTTTTGGACAGCATCATGCCGCCGACGGCAAGTGCGGCAACGGTAACTACGCGGTTCAGCATAAGAATTCTCCTTTGATGGAAGCTGCCCGCACCTCTGACATGTTGGCCCGAAACGAGGGTGCGAGACTAAGGGCTTCGTGGACGACATGGTCTGACGGGCCACGCGATTTGTCGCGGATCTCTATTTAAAATAAGCGAAAAGACAATTGGGCGGCGCGCGAAACGATGGGCCGCTTATACTGATGAGCCTGTTGTTGGCTGCCAGAAAGGAGACCACATGAACTTGCAAGGAGGATGTTTCTGCGGTGCAGTTCGCTACACGGTAAGCGGCGATATTTTTAACAGCACCCTGTGCCACTGCACCGACTGCCGCCGGATTTCCGGCGCTCCTGCACTGGCCTGGTTCAGCGCGCGCCGGGCCGACTTCCGCTTCACCAAAGGCGAGCCGCAACGCTTCGCTTCGAGCGAGCACGTGCTGCGTGGCTTTTGCCCTCAATGCGGCACCACGCTCACTTTCGAAGACGACCGCTGGCCGGAAGAACTGGACATCGCCAGCGCCAGCCTCACCGACCCCGAACAGGTGCCGCCAGGCGACCATACTTTCGTGCGCAGCCGCCTGAGCTGGATGAACATGCACGACGGCCTGCCCGAATACCCGAGCACGCGGGCGGCCGGGAAATAGCCCACGGCCCTAACGCCGCCGGATGCTGCCGTCGCTGATCTGGGCCTGCGTGTGCACCAGGTTGGCCTCGAAGGATTGCATCTGCAATCCGACCGGCGTCATGTCCACGCCGGAGCCTTCGATGCGCGGGAACAAATCGTTTTCCTCCTCCTGGATGTGGGCCGCGACGGCGGTGATCAGTTCGCGCATCAGGGTGTCGCTGTGGCTGTCGTCGAGCGACATGCCTTCCAGCGTCGCGACCAGGTCGTCCACTTTCTGGTGGTCCTGCTCGAAGTGGCTGATCAAGGATTCGTCAATGCAGCGCACCGCCGGATAGAAGATCGATTCCTCCAGCCGCGAGTGCATGTGCAGGGCCTGCAGGATCTGGGTCCCGGCCTGCTTTTTCACCTCCTGGCTGTCGCTGTTGAGATACCTGTCGGCCAGCGCGCGCACCATGTCGTGGTCGCGTATCAATGCCTTGACCGGCTGGTCGACCGGAAACGTGCCTGCTGCCTTGTCGCTTGCCATACCATCCTCCGTCTCGTGTTCGCTCTTGGGCGACGGCGTCCTGCCGCCGCCGTGGCCTTTCAGGCTAGTACAGGCGATGGATAAAACAAGGATCGCGTGGTTTTCGCTGCATAGCTGGATGGGCATACAGTAATCACGGCGTTATAATGGCCGGATGCAGAATCTCCTCCATAACCTCAATCCCGAACAGCTCGCCGCCGTCACCCTGCCGTCGCAGAGCGCGCTGATCCTGGCCGGCGCCGGTTCCGGCAAGACGCGCGTGCTGACGACCCGCATCGCCTGGCTGATCCAGACCGGGCAGGTGTCGCCCGCCGGCATCATGGCGGTGACCTTCACCAACAAGGCGGCGAAGGAGATGCTGACCCGCCTGTCCTCCATGCTGCCGATTAATACGCGCGGCATGTGGATCGGCACCTTCCACGGCCTGTGCAACCGGCTGCTGCGTACCCACTACAAGGACGCCGCGCTGCCGCAAGCCTTCCAGATCCTCGATTCGCAGGACCAGCTCTCGCTCATCAAGCGCATGCTGAAGGCTGCCAACGTGGACGATGAAAAATACCCGGCCAAGGCGCTGATGTACTTCATCAACAACGCCAAGGAGCAGGGCCTGCGCGCCAATCGCCTGGAGCCGAACGACCCGATCGAGCGCCGCATGATCGAGCTCTACGAGCTGTACGAAGGCCAGTGCCAGCGCGAGGGCGTGGTCGATTTCGCCGAGCTGCTGCTGCGCTCCTACGAGCTGCTGGCCCGCAACGGCCCGCTGCGCCACCACTACCAGATGCGCTTCCGCCACATCCTGGTCGACGAGTTCCAGGATACCAACGACCTGCAGTACAACCTCTTGAAACTGCTGGCCGGGCATGACGAGGAGGGCGGCGGCGCCATCTTCGCCGTGGGCGACGACGACCAGAGCATCTACGCCTTCCGCGGCGCCAACGTCGGCAACATGCAGGCCTTCGAGCGCGAGTTCCGCGTCAAGAACCTGATCAAGCTGGAGCAGAACTACCGCTCCTTCGGCCACATCCTCGACAGCGCGAACTACCTGATCGCCAACAACACCAAGCGTCTAGGGAAGAACCTGCGCACCGATGCGGGGCAGGGCGAGCAGGTGCGCGTGTACGAAGCGGCCAGCGACCTCGAAGAAGCGCAGTGGATCATCGAGGAAGCCAAGAGCCTGATGAAGGACGGCCTGTCGCGCAGCGAGATCGCCATCCTGTACCGTTCCAACGCGCAAAGCCGCGTGATCGAGCACGCGCTGTTCGCGGCCGGCCTGCCCTACACCGTGTACGGCGGCCTGCGCTACTTCCAGCGCGCCGAGGTCAAGCACGCCATCGCTTATTTGCAGCTGATGGACAACCCGCACAACGATTCGGCTTTCCTGCGCGTGGTGAACTTCCCCACGCGCGGCATCGGCGCGCGCTCGATCGAGCAGCTGCAGATGGCGGCCGACTCCTACGGCATCTCGCTGTATGCGGCGGTGCCCTATATGACGGGCAAGGCCGGCAGCGCGCTCGGCAACTTCGTGAAGCTGGTCGAATCGGCGCGTTTCGAGACCCAGCAGCTGCCGCTGCCGGAACTGGTGCGCGTGGTGCTGGAACGCAGCGGCCTGTTGCTGCACTACCAGAACGAGAAGGAAGGCGCCGACCGCATCGAGAACCTGGAGCAGATGGTCAATGCCGCCACCCAGTTCGTACAGGAAGAAGGCTTCGGCCAGGGCGCCCCGGCCCACCTCGGCCCGCAGGCGCTGCCCCAGATCGGCGAAGCCATCGTCAACCAGGACGGCATCGAGATCCTCGATTCCGACGCCCCGCTGGCCAGCGTGATGTCGCCGCTGTCGGCCTTCCTCACCCATGCTTCGCTGGAAGCGGGCGACGCCCAGGCCCAGGCCGGACAGGATGCCCTGCAGCTCATGACGGTGCACTCGGCCAAGGGCCTGGAATTCGACGCCGTGTTCATCACCGGCCTGGAAGAAGGCCTGTTCCCGCACGAGAGCAGCGCGCGCGAACTCGATGGCGTGGACGAAGAACGACGCCTGATGTACGTGGCAATCACGCGCGCGCGCAAGCGTCTGTACATGAGCTTTACCCAGCAGCGCATGCTGCACGGCCAGACCCGCTTCAACATGAAGTCGCGCTTCTTCGACGAACTGCCGGAAGAGTCGATCAAGTGGCTGTCGCCACGCGTCCAGACCAACTGGTTCGCTGGCCGCAAGCAGACCACGGCCTGGGACGACGCCGCCTTCCGCGACGGTTCCGACAACAAGATCGCGCAGCAGATCACCCAGAAGTCCGGCAACGGCTCCGGCTGGCGGGTGGGCGAGAGCGTTTCCCACGCCAAGTTCGGCGAGGGCGTGATCGTGAATATCGAGGGCGGTGCGGGCGCGGCGCGCGCCCAGATCAACTTCGGCGCGGCGGGGATGAAGGTGCTGGACCTGTCGGTGGCGAAGCTGGAGCGCGTCGGCCGCTAACTGCTTTTCGTAGGGTGGGCAGGTTTCCTGCCCACGCGTTCAACTAGCCTGAGAATACCTGCGCGGTTATTCGAAAGATAGCTATCACCGCGTGGGCGTTTGTAATTCCGGGCATTGCCCGAAATTACCCCGCCCACCCTACGGTTTATTTGCTCAGGTTGACCGGGCCGGTCTGCTGACCACCATCCACCGGCTTCCCGAAAATCTGCCGATACCCCACATACATCGCGCACTGCAGCAGCAGGATGAACAGGAAGATCAGCCACATGATCACCACGCGCGTCATGTTCGAGGCGCCCAGCAGCAGGGTGATCACCATGCAGATCCCGAAGAAGATCGCGAACCAGGCCAGCAGCAGCACGATGAACACGCGCGCGCTGCGCACCACGGCGAAGAAGCTGTAGAACACCGCCTTACCGGCCGTCATCTTCTGCCAGTAGGTGAGCGGCGCGGCGAAACACAGCGACATCAGGGCCGCCACGTCCAGCCCGAAAATCATGAACATCGCCAGGATGTCCGAGCCCGCCACCTGCGGCTGGCCCCCTTCGCGTCCCTGGCGCGCCACCTGTTCCCAGAAGCCCGGATCGACCGCGAAGCGCGTGATCACGGCCATCAGGAGCGACACGGCCAGGTAGATCAGGCCCACCTTGCACAAATCCTTCACCACCGGCTGGCGGAAGCCCGTCAGCAGCACACCGGGCGTGACCCGTTCGCCGTTCTCGATCATCAGGCAGGCCTTCATGAAGGCCATCGAGAACGACGGGATCAGGACCACCGCGATCATCGGCCCGAGCAGGGGCACGGCACTGATGCCGATGCTGATCAGGATGTTCGCGAACAGCAGCGTGGTCAGCGCGGCCGGTTGTTTGCGGAACAGGCCGGCGCCTTGCTTGAGCCAGTGCCAGCCGGTGATTGCAGGAATAGAGTTCATGTAGGCAGTTGGGGCGCGCCGCGTTCGATGCGGGCGCGCAGGATGCGTTCGAAGTGGGTGGGGTCGTGGGGCGTGAGCAGTTCTGCTTCACGCGGAATATGCAGATCATACAGGCGCGACAGCCAGAAGCGCAGCGCGCCGGCGCGCAGCATCGGCAGCCAGGCAGCCTGTTCTTCCTGGGTGAACGGGCGCACGGCATGATAGGCCTCGAGCAGGGCGCGCACGCGTGCCTCATCGAGCACGCCGCTTGCCAGGTCGACGCACCAGTCGTTGACGGTCACGGCGACGTCGAACAGCCAGGTGTCGACGCCGGCAAAGTAGAAGTCGAAGCAGCCGCTCAGGCGCTCGCCTTCGAACATCACGTTGTTGCGGAACAGGTCGGCGTGTACCGGGCCGCGCGTGAGCGCGGCATAGGTGGCGGTGCGCGCGAAGTCGCTCTGGAAGCCGACTTCATTGCGCAGCAGGTCCGCTTCGGCTTGCGAGATCAGCGGCAGCACGGTGGGCGCGGTCGCCGTGATCCAGTCCAGGCCGCGCAGGTTGGGCTGGTGCAGGGCAAAATCCTGCGCCGCCAGGTGCATGCGCGCCAGCATGCCGCCGACTTCGGCGCAGTGCGCCGGCTGCGGATCGAGCTGCGAGGCGCCGCTCAGGCGGCTGACGATGATGGCCGGCTTGCCCTGCAGGGTGACGACCAGTTCGCCGTCGATCGTCGGCACCGGCGCCGGCACCGGAATGCCGCGCTCGGCCAGGTGGCGCATCAGCTGCACATAGAAGGGCAATTGTTCGAAGCGGAGGTTCTCGAAAATGGTCAGCACGAATTCCCCACGCTCGGTGGTGAGGAAGAAATTGCTGTTTTCAATGCCGGAGGAAATGCCCTGAAGCGCGAGGGCGTCGCCGAGGGGGAACTGCTTGATCCACTGGGAAAGGTCGTCCAGCGAGACCGCGGTAAAAACTGCCATGAGCTAGCAACAAAGGTGAGGGTCGGCTGCGGCCGGTGGCCGCAGCGTCAGGATTATTTTTTTTCGACTGGTTCCAGTGGCGGCGGGGGCGGCACATCGGCGCGCGCGGGCACGCCTGCCTTGGCCGGCGCAGGCGACGGCGACGACGCAACAGGCGTCGGAGCGCTGGTGGCCTGGTCGGTCTGCTGCTTTTTCGGATTGCCGAAGTCGAATTCCATGACCTGCCATTGTGGGGCGCGGATCGCGCTGCTCTGGGCGTCGCCGGGTTGGGCGTTTCCTGGTGCAACGTTGGGTTTCATGATGTAGCGGCTCTTGCCGCTTTGCACTTCCACTTCGGTGACCGAACCGTCGTTGCCCCGCTTTTCGGTGATGCGGGTGCGTTCTTTCGGCGGAATGGTGGTCGCCGGCGTGTCGCTGCCCGGCTCGATACGCTCGAGCTGGGGCGGGGTCTGCGCCGGGCGCTGTTGGGCGGGAGCCTGCTGTTGTGCCTGCGCCGCGGCCAGGCCGGCGTGCGCGATGAGGCACAGCGTCAGAAGTTTCAGGCGGGAGGATGTGCGCAACATGATGGTCACCTTGTGTCGTTTGGTTCATTGTAACAAACAGACACGCTTCCCTGTGAAAAGTGTGTGGAAGTTCGGCCAGGCCGATTCTGCGATAATGCCGGACACTTTGGCGCAGTCGCGCCGGCCTTATTTTGAGATGTCTCCCTATGGAAAATACCCTGCTGCTCGTTGACGGCTCCAGCTACCTCTACCGCGCCTACCACGCGCTGCCCGACCTGCGCAGCCCGGACGGTTTCCCGACCGGCGCCATGCACGGGATGGTCAACATGCTGCGCCGCCTGCGCGCCGACTACCCGGCGGCCTACATCGCCTGCGTGTTCGACGCCAAGGGCAAGACCTTCCGCGACGACCTCTACCCGGAATACAAGGCCACCCGCGCCTCCATGCCGGAAGACCTGGGCAAGCAGATCGAACCGATCCACGAAGTGGTGCGCCACCTCGGCTGGCCGATCCTGATGGTCGACGGCGTCGAGGCCGACGACGTGATCGGCACCCTGGCCGTGCAGGCCGCCGCGCGCGGCATGAAGACCATCATCTCGACCGGCGACAAGGACCTGGCCCAGCTGGTCAACGACAAGGTCATGCTCGTCAATACGATGAGCAACGAGAAGCTGGACGAGGCCGGCGTGCTGGCGAAATTCGGCGTGGCGCCGAACCGCATCATCGACTACCTGACCCTGATCGGCGACACCGTCGACAACGTCCCGGGCGTGAGCAAGTGCGGCCCCAAGACGGCGGTGAAGTGGCTGACCCTGCACGGCTCGCTCGACGGCGTGATCGAGAACGCCCATGCGATCGGCGGCGCGGTCGGCGAGAACCTGCGCGCCGCGCTGGAGTGGCTGCCGAAGGGCCGCGAGCTGATCACCGTGAAAACCGACTGCGACCTGGTGAGCCACGTGGTGTCGTTCGAGGAAACCCTGGTCGGCCGTCCGGAAGACGCCGAAGCCCTGCGCGACTTCTTCCAGCGCTACGGCTTCAAGACCATGCTGCGCGACCTGGGCGGCGCAGCCCGTGCCGACGGCGCGGTGGCGCCGGCGCGCGGCGCGGGTCCGGGCGGCGCACCGCTCAATTCCCCCGAAGGGGCATCCGGCACGCTGCCCGGCATGGCCATCATCAAGGGCGAGTACGAGACCATCCTCACCGACGAGCAGCTGGACAAATGGCTGGCGCTGATCGATGCCGCCGAACTGACCTCGGTCGACACCGAGACCACCTCGCTCGATCCATTGAGCGCCGAGATGGTTGGCATCTCGCTGTCGACCGAGGCCGGCAAGGGCGCCTACATCCCGGTGGCGCACCGCTACGCCGGCGCGCCCGACCAGCTGGGTCGCGAGCACGTCCTGGAGCGCATGCGTTCCTGGCTGGAGGATCCGGCCAAGCCCAAGCTGGGCCAGAACCTGAAGTACGACATGCACATCTTCGAGAACCACGGCATCAGGCTGAAGGGGATCGTGCACGACACCCTGCTGCAGTCCTACGTGTTCGAGTCGCACAAGCCGCACGACATGGACACCATGGCGATGCGCCACCTCGGCTACACCACGATTCCTTTCGTCGACGTGTGCGGCAAGGGCGCCAACATGATCTGCTTCGACCAGGTCGAGCTGGGCCGCGCCACCGAGTACGCCGGCGAGGATTCCGACATCACCCTGCGCCTGCACCAGACCATGCTGCCGCACGTCGAGAGCGACGCCGGACTCACCCGCATCTACCGCGAGATCGAGATGCCGACCATGGAAGTGCTGCAGAAGATCGAGCGCAACGGCGTGCTGATCGATTCGGAACTGCTGCAGGTGCAGTCGGGCGAGCTGGGCGCGCGCATGCTCGAGCTGGAGCAGCAGGCCTACGAACTGGCCGGCGGTCCCTTCAACCTCGGTTCGCCCAAGCAGATCGGCGAGATCTTCTTCGTCAAGCTCGGCCTGCCGGTGATCAAGAAGACCGCCACCGGCGCGCCGTCCACCGACGAAGAGGTGCTGCAGAAGCTGGCCGAGGATTACCCGCTGCCGAAGATCCTGCTCGAGCATCGCGGCATGTCCAAGCTGAAGTCGACCTATACCGACAAGCTGCCCAAGATGGTCAACCCGAAGACCGGCCGCGTGCACACCAACTATGCGCAGGCGGTGGCGATCACCGGCCGCCTGTCCTCGAACGAGCCGAACCTGCAGAACATCCCGGTGCGTAATGCCGAAGGCCGCCGCATCCGCGAAGCCTTCATCGCGCCGCCCGGCAGCGTGATCGTCTCGGCCGACTATTCGCAGATCGAGCTGCGCATCATGGCGCACATCTCGGGCGACCCGGCCATGCTGAAGGCCTTCGCCGAAGGCGAGGACATCCACCGCGCCACCGCCGCCGAGATCTTCGGCATCCCGCCCGAAGAAGTGCAGAGCGAGCAGCGCCGCTACGCCAAGGTGATCAACTTTGGCCTGATCTACGGCATGAGCGCCTTCGGCCTGGCCCAGAACCTGGGTATCGAGCGCGGCGCGGCGTCCAACTACATCGAGCGCTACTTCGCCCGCTTCGCCGGCGTGAAGCAGTACATGGACGAGACCCGCCTGCAGGCCAAGGCGCGCGGCTACGTGGAGACCGTATTCGGGCGCCGCCTGTGGCTCCCCGAGATCAACTCGCCGAACGGCCCGCGCCGCGCCGGCGCCGAACGCGCGGCGATCAATGCGCCGATGCAGGGCACGGCGGCCGACCTGATCAAGCTGGCCATGATCGCGGTGCAGAACTGGCTGGAAACCGACAAGCTCGGCACCCGCATGATCATGCAGGTGCACGACGAACTGGTACTCGAAGTGCCGGAAGCCGAGCTGGAACTGGTGCGCGTGAAGCTGCCGGAACTGATGGCGGGCGTGGCCACGCTGAATGTGCCGCTGGTCGCCGAGACCGGCGTGGGACCGAACTGGGAGCGAGCTCACTGAGCTTGCGCTAACCGAGGATCGACATATGCAAGAACGAAAACTGGGCCGTACCGGCGTCAAGGTTTCTGAAATCGGTTTCGGCGCCTGGGCCATCGGCGGCGCCTGGGGCGACGTCAGCATGGAAGACGCCAAGGCCGCCCTGCATGCGGCCCTGGACGGGGGTTGTACCTTCATCGACACCGCCGACGTCTACGGCGATGGCCGCTCGGAACAGATCATCGCGGAGGTGCTGGCGGAACGTGGCGGTGAGAAGCCGTTCGTTGCCACCAAGGCGGGCCGCCGCCTGGCTCCGCATGTGGCGGAAGGCTATACCAAGGCGAACCTGAGCGACTTCGTGGAGCGCTCGCTGCGCAACCTGCGCGTCGATTGCCTGGACCTGGTGCAGTTGCATTGCCCGCCGCCCGCGGTGTTTTACCGGCCCGAGGTCTTCCAGGCGATGGACGAGCTGGTTGCCGAGGGCAAGGTGCGTCACTACGGCGTCTCGGTCGAAAAGGTGGAAGAGGCGCTGAAGGCCATCGAATACCCGAACGTGGCGACCGTGCAGATCATCTACAACATCTTCCGCCAGCGTCCCGCCACGCTGTTCTTCGAACAAGCGAAGAAGCGCGATATCGGCGTGATCGTGCGGGTGCCGCTGGCGTCGGGACTCCTGACCGGCAAGATGGGCGCCGACACCGCATTCGCCGCCGACGACCACCGCGCCTTCAATCGCAATGGCGAGGCATTCGACAAGGGGGAGACCTTCGCCGGCGTTCCCTACCCATTGGCATTGGAAGCGGTGGAGCACATCCGCAAGCTGGTCCCCGGCGACGCGTCGATGGCGCAGTTCGCCCTGCGCTGGATCCTGATGGAAGAGGGCGTCAGCACCGTGATCCCGGGAGCCAGGAACGCCACGCAGGCAAGGTCCAACACCGAAGCGGCCGCGCTGGCGCCGCTCGCGCCGGAAGTCATGTCCGAACTGCGTGCACTCTACCGCGAGATGATCGCGCCGCATGTCCACCATCTCTGGTAACGCAAGCCGGGCAGGCCGGCTGCTGGCGCTGTCCCTGGCGCTCCTGCTCGCTGCGAGTCCCCGCGAGGCGTCGGCCCTGCCGCCGCCGCCGGAATACGTCGAGCTGACACCGGACACCATGAAGAAGCTGGGAATCGCGTACCGCATCTATCGAAAGGGCGAGATTTCGACCATCGACTTCGAGTATCCCGCCCGCATCCATAAGAAGCTGCGTCCCCGCAGAATATGGGTCGAAACGAAAGATCGGCAGGGAAGGCGGCTGCAGCGCTCGAACATCCATGCACACGAGAAGGGTAGTAACCTCTACCAACTGTTCGATCATCGCCATGTCGACCTGTCGCTCAGCGTGGAATACGGCGAACCCTATGTGTACGCATCCGCCGTGTACGGCATCACCTCGGTGTCGGCCTTCATCACGAAGTACATGAAGCCGAGCGACCTGCTGCCGCCACCGCTCATCGAGTACAAACCCTGAGCGGCATTTCGGTCAGACCAAATTTTTAAAATGGTCTGACCAAATTCGATTCATTTATGCTAACCTGAATCCTCCACTGCCGAGTTCGGCAGCTGGCGCTGAAGCGCTACCGGCCCACGAAGCCGGCAGGGCGGTGCAGCGAGCATCCGCAAGGCGCGGGCTTCATACGCGTCAAACACCGACACCCGGCACTGGCAACGGCCATGCACGGGCCGGGGGGCGGTGTCGTTTCTCCTAGTGACAAGCAATCGCGAACAGCGCGCTCCCAGCGAGGCGGCGGCTGGCGCTCGCCTGTCCACATCATCAATTGACCGATCAGGACCAAGAAATGAAAACAAAAATCATATTGGAGACACTGATACTGGCTGCAGCGCTCACCGCAACCCAGGCGGGCGCCGCACCCATATCCCTGCAAGGCAGCACGATCACCGCGACCTACAATGGCTCCGCCGAAGGCATGCTCGGGCTGGATCACTGGTTCGCTGCAGAACCCGGCAGCAACACGACTGCCATCGATCCCAGCGACGATCCGATGAACCAGGAATTCATCACGAGCGACTTCTGGTTCGCGTTCGACTTTTCGACCACCGGTCGACTGGCCGTCACACTCAACGACGATCCGGCGAATCTACCCGCTGGCGACTACCGTGCGAGCTTCGATTTCGGCGCCAGCCTGGCCAAGCAGATCGGCAGCTTCACGCTGCTGGATACCGGCGGGATTGGCGGCTTGCCTGCCTTGTCCGTGGTGAATGACCACACCATTGCGATCGACCTGTCCTCGGTCACCTGGAACGGCGCGTTCAGCACCTTTTACGCGCAGATCGGCGATGCGGCGGCAGTGCCGGAACCGGGCAGCATCGGCCTGGCGCTTGCCGGCGTCGCCGGCCTCGCCATGAGCCGTCGCCGCAAGGGCGTGGCACGCGCGCAACGTTAAGCATCCATCATCCTGTTCCAGGAGGGCATATGAAACATCCAGGTTTCAAGGCATCGGCTTGCGCCGCTGCCGTGCTGGCGTGCGCGTTCGGCGTGTCCGCAAGCGCGTTCGCCGAACCGGCACGGCAGGTGGCGCCGGCGGACGGCTGGGCTGGCCAGGCCGGCGGCACGCTCGGCGGCTCGGCAGCCGGTACCGAACACATCTACACCGTCAGCAGGCGCTCCGAACTGTTGGCAGCGCTGAACAATGGCGGCGACAACCCGAAAATCATCAAGCTGGTCGGCACCATCGACATGAGCGAGGGCAGGCCCTATACCTCGACCTCCGACCAGGCGGCGCGCGGCGCCATCCGGCTCAAGAGCAATACCACGCTGATCGGCGCCGACGCCAATGCGGGCATCGTCAACGGCACCGTGCTGGTGTCGAACGTCTCGCAGGTCATCATCCGCAACCTCAAGATCGTCGCGCCTTGCGACGTCGAGCCGGTCTGGGACCCGACCGACGGCGCCACCGGCAACTGGAATTCGGCCTACGACGCGATCGGGGTCTCGGGTTCGCACCACGTCTGGGTCGACCGCGTGACCCTGACCGACGTGCCGCTGACCGATGACTTCTTGCCGGTCGAGAACGGCAAAAAGAAGCAATGCCATGACGGTGCGCTCGACATCACCAACGCATCCGACTACGTGACTGTGTCGTACAGCGTCTTCGGCCAGCACGACAAGACCACGCTGGTCGGCGGCGGCGACTCGGCCACCGCCGATGAAGGCAAGCTGCGCGTCACCTTCAGCAACAACGTATACCGCGACGTGGCCCAGCGCGCCCCGCGCGTACGTTTCGGCCAGGTGCACGTGTTCAACAATTACTTCGTTGGCAGCAAGTCCGCCTCGCCGTATGCACACAGCTACAGCATCGGCGCCGGGAAGAATGCGAAAATCCTGTCGTCGAACAACGTGTTCGAGGTGGCCGGTGCGGCCAGCTGCGACGGGGTCGTCACCAACATGAGCAGCGGCAATCCTGGCGCCTTCAAGGACAGCGGTTCGGTCCTGAATGGCAAGGCGCTGGGCGCCTGCGCGGTCTCGAACGCCGTCAGCTGGACCCCGCCGTATGCCTTTGCACCGCGTCCGGTATCGCTGGTGAAGACCAATGCACTGGCCCAGGCCGGCGTTGGCAAGATCAGCACGACGATCAGCGGCACCGGCAAGGTCACGGTGGACCAGAATCCGACCCTGGCATGTCCGGCCACCGGCTTGTATTTCTGCGACGATTTCCAGAGCGGCAGCACTGCCAAGTGGAACCTGCTGCCGTTGGCGGGGCCGAACGGCAAGTTCAGCGTGACGTCCGAGGTGGCTGGCGGCGACAACAAGGTGCTGCAGTACACGGCCGCGACCACGGGTGGCGTCCTCGCCCTGGTCAAGCCGGAAGCCTTCGGCGGCGTGCCTTCGGGCGACTACTTTGTCGAGGCGCGCATCCGCCCGATGACGAACGGCACCACCGGCAACAAGTTCCTGTACCTGGTCACGCGCTACGTCGATCCGGCCAATTGGTACGCGGCCGGCCTGAACGTGCAGAACAGCACCACCAGCACGCGGGTGGAAATCGCCCGGATGCTGAACAATACATTGAGCCGGCCGCGCCAGGTGGCCGAGCCGATCGCGATGGATGCGCAGTTCTATACCGTGCGCTTCGAGATGATCGGCAGCACGCTCACGGTCTATCTCGACGGCCGCAACCTCGGCTCGGTCACCGACAGCTCGTTCGCGGCGCGCGGCCTGATCGGCCTGTACACCGCCAACAAGAGCTTCATGATCGATGACGTACGCGTCGGCGACCCGCGCCTGAAGCCAGTACAGCTGAATGTCGATCCGGCCGGCCTGGCCTGGTCGGCCGAAGTCGGCGACACTCCTTACCAGGTGAAGGTGACGGCGGTTGCCGGCGACGGCCAGCCGGACAGCTTCAGCGCCGAATCGAGCAACCCGGCGGTGGTGACGGTGGCCACCAGCGGCAATACCGTGACCCTCACGCCGGTGGGCGCGGGCAAGGCTGATGTCGTGATCCGGAGCGGCTCCGAGCCCTCGATCGGCCGCACGATCGCCGCCACCGTCGCGCCGCAGTTCATGCAGCCGACCCAGGTGTATGCGATGCAGGGCGCCAGCTTCCCGGCCCCGCTCGACGCGGCGACGCAGGTCGACACGCCGCTGCGGCTGGTCTTCGACAAGCCGCCGACCCTGGGCAGCAGCGGCAGCATCCGCATCTTCCGCAAGATGGACGACGCGCTGGTCGACGTCATCCGCCTGAGGGATGAAAACGACGCGCTGGGCTACGAGGGCCAGGCGCTGGTACGCAAGGTCAACACCACGCCGATCAAGATCGTCGGCAATACCGTGACGATCAAGCCGCACAGCGGCAAGCTGGCCTACGGCACCGAGTACTACGTGGCGATCGCCGATGGCGTGTTCACCGGCACCAGCCTGGGCGGCACGCCTTTCGTGGGCCTGGGCAAGGCGGCCGGCTGGACCTTCGCTACCCGTGCCGGCGCGCCCACCGGCAGCAGCCTGACGGTGGACGACGACGGCGAGGCCGACTTCCGCACCGTGCAGGGCGCGCTCAACCATGCGATGCAGCGTTTCGCGAAGGCAGACCCGGTGACCATCAACGTCCGCAACGGCCGCTACGAGGAACTGCTGTACCTGAACGGCAAGGACAACGTCAGCATCAAGGGCGAAAGCCGCGACGGCGTGATGATCTCGTACACCAACAACGAGACCTTCAACCCGGGTACCGGCAGCAGCCAGCCGGGCAGCGCGGCCGGCACGCCTTCCGGCGGACGCGCGCTGATGCTGGTCGAGGCCTCGGACATGCTCAGCCTCGAGACACTGAGCCTGAAGAACACGACCATCCGTTCCAGCAGCATCTCCGGACAGGCCGAAACCATCTACTTCAACAGCGAGGGCCGACTAGTGGCGAAGAACGCCGGCTTCTACAGCGAGCAGGACACCCTGAACCTGAAGGGCTGGTCCTGGTTCTATCGCACGCTGGTGGAGGGCAACGTCGACTTCATCTGGGGCAGCAGCCGCGCCGCCCTGTTCGAGGACAGCGAGATCCGCTCGGTGGGCGACAGCGCCAATGCCAACAGCGGCGGCTACGTACTGCAGGCACGCGTGCCCACAAGCACCGATATCGGCTACGTCTTCCTCAACAGCGCGCTGACCCATGGTCCAGGCCCGGGGCCGCTGCGTAGCGACGTGCCGAACGGCGCCACCTACCTGGCGCGCAGTTCGGGCAACACCGGCACCTGGGACAATATCGCCTTTATCAACTGCAAGATGGACACGCACGTGGCGGCGGTGGGTTGGGCAGGGCAGGGGGTGAACGGGCAGCCGGCGCCGAATCCGGCCGTGGCCCGCGCCGACGCGGGCTGGCGCGAGTACGGCAGCACCGACATGGCGGGAAATCCGCTCAACCTGGGGGCGCGCGTGGGTGGCTACATCCTGAGCGACACCGACGTGGCGAATCGCTTCGCTTCGCGCGACAAGGTATTCGCGGGGTATGGCAACGGAGCGGGGTGGAATCCGCAGCCCTGATGTGCGTGACCGGCGTTCCTGCAAAGCGGGAACGCCGGCATCCCCTCATTCGGCCAGTTGCAGGCCGTTCTCTTCGCACCAGCGCCGCAGCGCGCTGCGGGTGGCTTCCGCATGAAAGCGTTCCCAGGCTTCGCCCGCGCCGCGCTGCTCCAGCAGGCGGGCGAAGCCTTCGGTGTTACGGTCGCGGAACATGTCGCGCACGGCCTCCTGCTCTTCGGCCAGGTGGGTGGCGGCAAAGCGCAGCACCAGCCCGTCTCCGATGCCGAGCGTGCCCGCGGGCGGTACGGAAACGTAGCGCGCGTCGTCGCCGGACGCCGAGGGCGTTGGCGCCTCCTCGTCCATGTACTCGTCGTTCAGGAGGTGGATCATGCCTGTTTCGCGCGACACCATGGCCGTGACCGACCCGCCGCCATCCTCGACCATCATGGCCGCTCCTTCGAGTTCATCCAGATTGACTGTTGACATGGCTAATCCTGTGCGAGTAATCGGAGGAAGCAGTATGAAGCGCCTGCGTGCGACGGGTGCGCACGGTTAGCGGCAAAGTGAGCTTTCGTGATTTTTCCCGCTTGGCAAGATGCTATGCTGGGTTCAACGGCCGGGCTCGGCCGTCGGCTCCCGGGAACTGATATGCGCAAACTCATCTTGATTGGAATCGCGGCGCTCGCCATCGTCCATCCGCTCCGGGCAGCACCGGCGGCCGGCAACAGCCCACCCTCGGCCAAACCGGCCGGCGTGGCGCAAGCGGTGACGGTGACGGTCGACACCGATTCCACCAAAGCCGTGCTCGACGCGGTCCTGAACCCTGCGCTCACCATGGCGGAAGCGCTGCGCATCGCCGCCTTGCCCGGCAACCAGGGGCTGATCCGGAAGGCCCGTTCCTATGGCCGGCCAGGCACGGACGAGCTGTTCGCGAAAGCGCTGGTGGCCGCGGCACAGCGCGACGACGCCGCGGAGGATCCCGGGAAGTTTCGCTTCGGGCCGGTACGCGAGCATGCTGCGCAGATCAGGACCACCCTGGCGAAGCTGGAGGATCCCGCTTCCAATCTGCTGGCACGCGTCAAGGCCAGGATTGCCGAGTTCACCCCGCCCAGCCTCAACGGACATGTGACAGGCTATCTGATCGTTGGCGGCACCTCGGGCGGCTTCGCCTTCGGCGGGCCGGAGTTTTTCCTCAACCTGGACAGGTTCCCGTCCGCGGCGCTCGCCGCCACGATCATGGAACATGAGCTGTTCCATGCGATCCAGGGCATTGCCCGGACATCGTCGCCGCCGGCAGATGCCGCCTGCCTGGCGAAGATCCCGCACAGCGAGGAGCTGTCGCGGCTATTCATGTCCCTCGAGATGGAAGGCAGTGCCAGCCTGGTTGGCGATGTTCCCGCCATCCCCGCAGGAACCGACGAGGAAAGTGACAAGGTGCGCAAACAGACGCTTCGCAGGATCGACCAGGTCGGCCAGAGCATCACGCTGCTGGAGCTGTCGACCCATGGGCTGAGGACCGGGGCGCAGGTCAGCTACGGCGACATCTATGCGCTGGGCTTCTATGGCGACGAGGTGCTCTATACCCTCGGTTACGTCATGGCCCGCGCCATCGCCGCCGAGGAAGGAAAGGGCGCGATTGCCGCATTGACCGGACGGCCCGGCGCGCTGTTCGTGCAGCGCTACCGCAAGCTGAAAGGCTACGGCAAATCGGAGGATGTTCCGGTGCTGTTTCCTGCAACATTGCAAGCTGCGGAACAGCTTGCGGCCTGTGCGGAGGGCGCGCGCTAGCCAAGCGCCCCTGTCGGCACGCGCTCCGCTCCGGTATCATGCGGGGATGAATGCTATTTCCTCCCAACCGTTTGTGATTGGTGTCGCTGGCGGCAGCGGCAGCGGCAAGTCAACGGTGACCCAACAAGTACTGGCCTCGTTCGGCGCCGAGATGGTGTCGGTGGTGATGCAGGACGACTACTACCGCGACCAGTCCGACCTTACCCCCGAAGTGCGCCGCAAGCAGAACTACGACCATCCGGACGCTTTCGACTGGCCCCTGCTGGTGGATCACGTCGGGGCCTTGCGCAATGGCCAAACGATCCAGATGCCGGTATACGATTTCACGGTCAGCAACCGTTCCGACAAGACGATTCCCGTCAAGCCGGCCCCGGTGATCGTGATCGAAGGCCTGTTCGCCCTGTATGACGCCGATTTGCGCGACATGATGTCGCTGAAGATCTTTGTCGACACCGCCGCCGACGTCCGCTTCATCCGCCGCATGCAGCGCGATGTCGCCGAACGCGGACGCTCGGTGGAGAGCATCGTCAACCAGTACCTGGAAACGGTACGCCCGATGCACAAGCAGTTCATCGAGCCGACCAAGCGCAATGCCGACGTCATCCTGCCGCACGGCGCGAATGGTCCGGCAGTCGATGTCATCACCACCAAGGTGGCGAGCGTCATCGGCCAGTTGAAGCGGCGTTCGACCGATCACTGACAGCCTGTTCCGTTGCATTTCGGACAGCCAAACGCTGCTCATCTGTAAAGACTGTAAGCAACTGTTTCAAAGTGCGCGAAGCCACGTAACAGTTGCTTTTTGGAATGCTAGGATCCTTTCAAAGCTGCTTTTGGCAGACCAAGAAAGGTAATCCATCACATGTTCCAGACCAGATCCCGCCTCGCCCTCGTCGGCGCCACCGCCCTGAGCGCCGCCGTCCTGTCCGCCTGTGGCGGCGGTGGCGGCAGCGATGCCTCGCCCAGTACTCCCGTCAGCACCCTCGGCACCCTGGCCGTGTCGATGACCGACGCCCCCGCCTGCGGCTTCGACGCCGTCAACGTCACCGTTTCCAAAGTGCGCGTACACCGCAGCGAAGGCGCGTCGGAGCTTGATACCGGCTGGACCGACATCACGGTGAACCCGGCGAAGAAGATCAATCTGCTAAACCTGAGCAACGGCGTGCTCGAAGCGCTCGGCCAGACCTCGCTCGAAGCAGGGCGCTACACCCAGCTGCGCCTGGTGCTGGACAGCAATGGCAACACCGTGGTGCCGACCGCCGGCAAGACCGAGCAGCCACTCGAGACGCCAAGCGGCATCCAGAGCGGCATCAAGCTGGTCGGGAATGTCGAGGTGACTGCCGGCCAGAAGACCGACGTCGTGCTCGACTTCGACGCCTGCAAGTCGGTGCTCACCCGCGGCAAGGGCAGCTATGCGCTCAAGCCCGTGGTGAAGGTGGTGCCGGCGACCCTGAACGGCATCTCCGGTGTCGTCAGCACCGCACTGCTGGGCCGCAGCGTGCAGGTCTCGGCGCAGCAGAACGGCCAGATCGTCAGCGCCACCACGCCGAACCCCAGCACCGGCGAATTCGTGCTCTCGCGTCTCGCGCCGGGCAACTACGACGTCGTCATCACCGCCAATGACAGCGCGGCCAGCGTGGTGGCGGGCGTGCCGGTGGCATCGACCAGCAGCACCACGGTGCTGAGCACCTCGGCAGCGCCGATCCTGCTGGCGCCGGGCGCTACCGGTTCGATCGGCGGCACCGTGACCACGACGCCGGCCAGTCTCGATGCGGCCTACGTGTCGGCCAAGCAGAGCTTCGCGGCCGGTCCGACCGTCACCATCAAGTACCAGGGCGCCGACCTGGCCAGCGGCGCCTACACGATCGCCAGCCTGCCGGTGACGGCGCCGCAGTTCGCGACCTATACCAGCACGCTGCCGCTGGCCTTCAGCGCCAGCACCGCGGCACCAAGCGGCAAGTACCGGGTGGAGGCGGCGGCCACCGGCTACGTGACGAAGTCGGTCGACAACGTCGACATCAGCGTGGCCAACCAGTCGAACGTTAACTTTGCACTGAGCCGCTAATACTCAACAGTGAAACGTGCGCCCCTCCGGACTTTGTTAAGATAGCAAGCCTGTCCAACACAACCGGAGGGGCCACATGAAAGATCTCATTCGCGATGCCGAAAGCCTGCTGTCCGCCAGTTCCTTCAGCGAGGGTGTCGACCGCCGCGTCTTCCTGAAAGCCGCCGCGGGCGGCGGATTCGCCGTCGCCGCGCTGCCGGTGGTGGCGCAGACCCAGATCCAGACCAGTACCGAGGGCCTGGACGCCGCCGACCACATCGTCGTCGTCAACGGCCAGGACGTGCCGGTCTACCGCGCCCAGCCCAAGGACCGCACCAACCTGCCGGTGGTGCTGGTCATCTCCGAGATCTTCGGCGTCCACGAGCACATCAAGGACGTGGTGCGCCGCTTCGCCAAGGCCGGCTACCTGGCCGTGGCCCCGGACCTGTTCGTGCGCCAGGGCGACGCCACCAAGACCCCGATGCCGGACCTGATGAAGAACATCATCGCCAAGGTCCCGGACGCCCAGGTCATGAGCGACCTCGACACCATCGTCAAGTGGACCAAGCAGCGCGGCGGGAACACCGCCAAGCTGGGCATCACCGGTTTCTGCTGGGGCGGCCGCATCACCTGGCTGTACGCCGCGCACAACCCGGACGTCAAGGCCGGCGTGGCCTGGTATGGCCGCCTGGTGGGCGAGACCAACCCGCTGCAGCCGAAGCACCCGATCGACATCGCCCAGAACCTGAAGGTGCCGGTGCTCGGCCTGTACGGCGCCAAGGACAACGGCATCCCGCTGGACTCCGTGGAGCGCATGCGCAAGGCGCTCGACGCCGGCAACAGCCGCTCGATGATCCACGTGTACCCGAACTCGGGCCACGCCTTCCACGCCGACTACCGCCCGAGCTTCAATGCGGCCGACGCCAAGGACGGCTGGGCCAAGGCGCTGGACTGGTTCTCGAAGCACGGCGTGGCCTGATCTTGCACGGGCGCGGACCGGGCAGGGTACAATGCCCGGTTTGCTGCTCTGCGCAAGACCAGAACTAGAGGCCTCAAATCGACCCCGTCCTATCTTCCATCCTGCTGGCGACCGTGATCGCCGGCGTCGCCAGCATCACCGGCGCTGCCGTGTTTTCGTTCGCGCTGCTGTCGAAGGTGGTCGAACGGATGGTCAGCCTGTCGGTCGGCATCATGCTGGCCACCTCGTTGCTGCACGCGCTGCCGGAAGCCTTCGAATCGGGCGCCGACCCACGCAGCCTGTTCGCCACACTGCTGGGCGGCCTGCTGGCTTTCTTCGTGCTGGAGAAGCTGGCGATCCTGCGCCACTCGCACCACCACGAGGGCGACGGCCACCACCACGCGCACGGCCATGACGCCCACCAGGCCGGCAAATCCGGCTGGATGATCCTGCTGGGCGACGCGATGCACAACTTCACCGACGGCATCCTGATCGCCGCGGCCTTCCTCGCCAACCCGGAACTGGGCATCGTCACCGCGCTGGCCATCGTCGCCCACGAGATCCCGCAGGAGATCGGCGACTTCATCGTGCTGCTCAACGCCGGCTTCTCGCGCCTGCGCGCCTATGTCTTCAATCTCCTGTGCAGCCTGATGGCGGTGGTGGGCGGCCTGCTCGGCTACTTCACGCTGGACCAGGCCAGCGGCCTGATTCCCTACGTGCTGGTGTTCGCGTCCTCTGGCTTCATCTACATCGCGGTGAGCGACCTGATGCCGCAGATGCAGCGCCGCGCCACCGTGCGCGAATCGGTGCCGCAGGTGGCCCTGATCGCGCTCGGCGTGGCGATCGTGGTGATGCTGAACCACGCTTATTAAGCGACATCTTCCTTTCTCCTGAAGCTCGCGACTCCCCGCAAGGGGAGTGCGCATGCACGCGTTCGCCTGTTGCGTTGCTAATGATAATGACTTATCATTACCGCAGAAATCAACAAAGGAAGCCTTGCCATGTCCACTTCGACCTTCCCCCGCACGCCGCTCGCGCTGGCGATCCTGTTTGCCTTCGGCGCCCCGCTGGCGCACGCGCAGACCGACAGCCGCCTGCAGGCCGATCCCGACACCGTCCCGACCGTGGTGGTCTCCGCCAGCGCCCTCGGCGTGGTGAGCGACGACATGATCACGCCGGTGACCTCGCTCGGCCGCGGTGAACTGGTGCGGGTGCGCGAGTCGACCCTGGGCGAGACCCTGGCCAACCAGCCGGGCATCAACTCGAGCCACTTCGGCGCCGGCGCCAGCCGCCCGGTCATCCGCGGCATGGACGGCCCGCGCGTGAAGATCCTGTCGGACGGCGCGGAAGTGCAGGACGCCTCCACCATCAGCCCCAACCACGCCGTCGGTTTCGAACCGGTCCTGGCCGAGCGCATCGAAGTGCTGCGCGGCCCGTCGGCGCTGGCCTATGGCGGCGGCGCGGTCGGCGGCGTAGTGAACATCCTGGACCGCAAGATCCCGACCCGGGTGCCGGAAAAGGGCGTCGAAGGCAGCGCCGAAGTACGCGCCAATTCGGTGGCGCGCGAGAAGACCGGCGCCTTCGAAGTCACCGGCGGCAGCGGCAACTTCGCCGTCCATGCCGAGGGCGTCAAGCGCGACGCCGGCGAATACCGCGTCGGCAAGGGCTGGGATGAAGGCAAGCGCGTCCCCGGCAGCTACAAGGACACCGAGAGCGGTACCGTCGGCCTGTCCTGGGTCGGCGAGCGCGGCTACCTGGGCGCGGCCTACACCAAGGAGCGCACCGAATACGGCATCCCCGGCCACAACCACGAATTCGAAAGCTGCCACCCGCACGGCGACCACCTGCACTGCGGCGGCCACGGCGACCACGATGACCACGCCGGCCATGACCACGATCACGAGCATGGCCACGAAGAGGTGCCGGTCGTGAAGCTGGACAGCGACCGCTGGGACCTGCGCGGCGAGTACCGCAACCCGTTGCCGGGCTTCGCCAAGGCGCGCCTGCGCGCCTCGCTCACCGACTACCGTCACGACGAGCTGGAAGAGGGCGTGGTCGCCACCAGCTTCATGAATAAAGCGCACGACGCCCGCGTCGAGCTGGAACACAATCCGGTCGCGGGCTGGCGCGGCGTCGTCGGCGCGCAGACCACGCGCCGCGATTTCCGTACCGAGGGCGACGAAGCCTATGTGCCGCCGACCGTCACGAAGAAGCACGCGGTGTTCGTCACCGAGGAATACAAGCTGGACAACTGGCGCTTCGAAGCCGGCGCCCGCCACGAGTGGCAGGACATCCGGGTCGACAGCGCAAGCCAGCGCGATACCGACGCACGCGGCACCTCGGTGGCGCTGGGCGCGGTCTGGAAGTTCCAGCCGCAGTACTCGCTGCGTGCCGGCATCGCCCGCAGCCACCGCCTGCCGACTTCGGAAGAACTGTATGCGGACGGCGTGCACCTGGCCACCGCGACCTACGAGATCGGCAACCAGAACCTGGGCAAGGAGACCTCGAACAACATCGACCTCACCCTGCGCAAGTTCGAAGGCAACACGACCTTCTCGCTGAGCGCCTTCCACAACCGCGTCGACAACTACATCTACGCGCATACCCTGGACAACCACGAAGGCTTCCAGCTGGTCGAGTACGCCCAGCGCGACGCCACCTTCACCGGCCTGGAAGGGGAGCTGCGCCACAAGTTCTCGAAGGTCGTGGAAGGCACGCTGTTCGGCGACTACGTGCGCGCCCGCTTCGATGGCGCCAGCGAAGGCAGCCGCAACATCCCGCGCATTCCGGCGCACCGCATCGGCGTGCGCCTGAATGCGGACTGGCAGGCCTGGCACGGCATGGCCGAGCTGGTCCGCGTCGGCAAGCAGGACAAGGTGGCGGAATTCGAAGGGACGACCGGCGGCTACAACATGCTCAATCTCGGCACCCACTACACCACGCGCATCGGCGGCGTGCCGGCCCAGCTCTACGCCCGCATCAACAACCTGACGAACGAGCTGGCCTTCAGCCATACCTCCTTCATCAAGGAAGCGGCGCCGCTGCCTGGTCGTAACATCACCGCCGGACTGCGCTTCATCTTCTGATGAAGACCCTGATACGGTTCGCCGACTACGCCGGCATGGCGGCGTCGGCCCTGTGCCTGGTGCACTGCCTGGCGATGCCGCTCCTGATCGCGGCATTTCCTCTGCTGGGCCTGGGCGGGGAGCACCATGCGCTGCACGATGCCTTGCTGCTGGGTGTGACGGTGCCGGTGCTGCTGGCGCTGGTGCCGGGCTACCTCAAGCACCGCGATCCGGTTGCCTTGTCACTGGGGCTGGTGGGGCTGGGCGCCTTCCTGCTGGCGGTGTTCGTCGTCGGGCCGCAATTGGGGGACATGGCGGAGACGGTGGCGGCGGTGCTGAGCAGCGTGCTGCTGTTGGGGGCGCACCTGCGCAACCACCGTTATTGCAAGGATTGCCGTTCAGCGTGAGCGGCAGGCGCTGCACAAGCCGTACAGCGTCAGCTCGTGCGACTCCAGCACGAAGCCCTCCGGCGTCAGCTTCTGCATGTCGCCCGGGCAGGCGTGCACCTCGTACACCTTGTCGCACGAGCGGCAATGGAAGTGGTGATGGTGGCCGTGCCCCGCAATCTCGTAGCGGTCGCCCCCGCCCGGCAGGGACACCGTGGTGATCTCGCCCGCTTCCAGCATCGACTTGATGTTGCGGTAGATGGTCGCCATGCCGATGCCGGGCACCACGGCCTGGGCCTGCTCGAGGATTTCCTGCGGCGCCAGCGGACGCCCGGCGTCTTCCATGCACTGGTGGATCGCCTTGCGCTGGCGCGTATTGCGTTGTTCCATGGCGGGTTATTTCTTCGCGCGCAGCGATTCGAGTTCGGCGCGCAGGGCGCTGCGCTCGGCGTAGGACTTGTCCAGCTGCGCGCGCAGGGTCTTCACTTCGTTCTCGAAGTTGTCGCGTGCGGTGGTGGCGCCCACCAGTTCCATTTCGGCGGCCAGGCGCGCATCGGATTCGCTTGCCTGGGCCGCGACGTTGCGCTCGAGCTGGGCGCGCAGGTCGGCCAGTTGCCGGTCCTTGCCGTCGATCGCCAACTGGTCCTTGGCCTTGCTCACCAGCGCCTCGGTGGCGACCTGGCGCGCGTCGCGCAGTTCCGCCGTCAGGCGCTCGATCTCGGCCTGGTGTTCGCTGGAGGCAGCCAGTGCCTGGTCGCGTGCGGCTTCGAGCTCGGCCCCGGTCTCGCGCAGGGCGGCCGCATCGGCTTCGAGGGCGGCCAGCGCGTCGCGCACCGGCGCGGCGGTCTGCTCGGCCACCTGCTGCACCCAGCCGCTCAGGGCGGCGGCAACGGCTTCGGGAATCTCCAGCGCCGGGGCGCCTGCGTTCATCTTGTCTTCGTTCGACATTGCTGCGTGATCTTTCGTTGCTGCTTTTTTCATCAGGATGGCTCCCGCTCAAGCGTCGCCTTTGGCAACAGGGCGGCCGGTATCGTTCTTGCCGTCGCCCACCCATTCGCTCCACGACCCCGGATACAGCGCCGCCCCCGGCATGCCGGCGACTTCCAGCGCCAGCAGGTTGTGGCAGGCGGTGACGCCCGAGCCGCACTGCATGATGGCCCGTGCCGGATCGTCGACCAGCGGCGCGAATTCGTCCCGCAGGGTGGCCGCATCCTTGAAGCGGCCGTCCGCCTGCAGGTTGTCCTTGAAGAAGCGGTTGCGGGCGCCCGGGATATGGCCGCCGATCGGGTCGATGGTTTCGTTCTCGCCGCGGAAGCGGTCGGAGGCGCGTGCATCGATGACGATGCGTTCGCCCTTGTCCACGTTCTCCATGACTTCCGCGACGGTCACGGTCGGCACGAAGGGCGCGCGGACCGTAAGGCTGCCGCGCGGCTTCGATGCAGCGTCGGTGACAAGCGGCTTGCCGATCGCCTGCCAGGCCGCCATGCCGCCGTCCAGCACCGCCACCGCCTCGTGGCCGAGCCAGCGCATCAGCCACCACAGGCGCGCGGCGAACATGCCGCCGTGGGCGTCGTAGGCCACGACCTGGGAGTCGTCGTCGACGCCCCAGCCGCGCAGGGTTTCAAGCAGTGCTTCTTTTTCCGGCAAGGGGTGGCGGCCGCGGAACACGCCGTCCGGGCCGTGCTTGGCGCCCGACAGCTGGGTTTCGATGTCGCCGAAGACCGCGCCCGGCAAGTGGCCGGCGGCATAGCCTTCGCGGCCAGCCGCCAGGTTCATCAGGTCGTGGCGACAATCGACCACCACCCAGTCGGGATTGTCGATGTGCGCGGCCAGGTCTTGCGCCGAAATCAGTGTCGTATACATGTCGCTCCTCAAGTCTCGCTGGCGATCGGATCGGTGTCCTTGACCACGGCGCCCTTGGCCGTGCTGCGTGTATTGTAGAACGTCGCGGCGATGCCCGATGCAAGGATCACGGCGATGCCCAGCCAGACGTGCCAGTCGAAGCTGTCGTTCCACAGGGCCAGGCCCCACAGGCTGGAAAACACGATGCCCGTGTACTGCAGGTTGGCCACCACCAGCACCTTGCCGACGCGGTAGGCGCGCGTCATCGCGATCTGGGCCAGCAGGCCGAAGATGCCGACCGCCAGCAGCAGGGCGCCGCTATACAGGGTATGGCTCTGGAATACGGCGCCCGGGCCGGCCCCGCTGTCGCCCGCCAGCGTGCCGAACAGGCCGGCAATGGTGGTGCTGAGCGAGAAGTAGAACACCACGCGGTACTCGGGTTCGCCCATCTGGCCGAGTCTGCGCACCTGCATGTAGGCCGCCGCCGAGATCAGCGACGAGGCGATGCCTGCCAGGCCGCCTATCCACTGGTTGGTTTCGATCGCCGGCTGCAGCACCAGGGTCACGCCGAAGAAGCTCATGGCGATCGCCAGCACCAGCGGCCATTCGGGCAGCTTGGTGCCGCTCCACCAGCCGTGGGCGAACATCCAGGCCGCGATCCAGATCGGCGCCATGTAGTTGAGCGTGACCGCGGTGGCCAGCGGCAGGCGCGAAATGGCGAAGAACCACAGCCATAGCGAGACGACGCCGACGACGCTGCGCCAGACGTGGGCTGCCACAAAAGGAGTCTTGAAGGTGCCGCCCTGGTAGCGCACCGCCACCAGCAGCACCAGCGTGCCGATGAGGCCGCGGTACATCAGGAGTTCGGAGGTGGAGTAGAACTCGGAGGCCAGCTTCACGCCCGCGCCCATGGCGGCGAACGCGAAGCTGGCGAACAGCATCCAGAGTGAAGCCATTACATTACCGGTAATTACAGCTCAAGTTTGCTTCGGTACCACTCGTGGAAGTGCTGCATCCCGTCTTCCATCGGCGACTGGTAAGGGCCGACTTCGTTGACGCCGCGCTCGAGAAGGATCTTGCGGCCGGCATCCATGCGCAGCGCGATCTCGTCGTCCTCGACCGCGGTTTCCATGTAGGCGGCGCGCTCGGCCTCGACGAATTCGCGCTCGAACAGCACGAACTCTTCCGGGTAGTAGAACTCGACCACGTTGCGGGTCTTCTGCGGGCCGATCGGCCACAGGGTCGATACCACCAGCACGTTCGGATACCACTCGACCATGATGTTCGGGTACAGGGTCAGCCAGATGGCGCCGTACTTCGGCGGCTGGCCGTTGTTGAACTTCAGGACCTGTTCCTGCCACTTCTTGTAGGCCGGCGAACCCGCCTTCTGCAGCGCGCGGTTCACGCCCACGGTCTGGACGCTGTAGTCGCGGCCGAATTCCCACTTCAGGTCGTCGCACGAGACGAAGTTGCCCAGGCCCGGGTGGAAGGGCTCGACGTGGTAATCCTCCAGGTAGACCTCGATGAAGGTCTTCCAGTTGTAGTCGCACTCGTGGATTTCGACGTGGTCGAACATGTAGCCGCTGAAGTCGAGGTCCTTGGTGACCTCCATGTTCTTCAGCTTCTCCATGACGTCGTAGCCGTTCTGTTCGAACAGCAGGCCGTTCCAGTTCTGCAGCGGCGTCTTCGACAGGTTCAGGCAGGGCGTCTCCGGGAAGTGCGGAGCGCCGATCAGCTGGCCTTTCAGGTCGTAGGTCCAACGGTGCAGCGGGCAGACGATGGTGTTCGCATTGCCGCGGCCATTGAACATCAGCGCCTGGCGGTGACGGCAGACGTTGGACAGCACTTCGATGCCGCCCGCGTTGCGGACCAGCATGCGGCCTTCGTTTTCGGATGCAAGTGTCGCGAAATCGCCTACCTCAGGCACCATCAATTCGTGGCCGACGTAGCGTGGGCCCTTGTGAAACAGCTGCTGCAGCTCGCGCTGCATCAGCGCATCGTCAAAGTAGACGTTTACCGGAAGCTGAGCACACGAGCGCGCCAGCTTGGCGTGGGTAGCCAGATCGGACATCCCAACCCCCCTTTAATTTAACAGTACCAAAGAAGAGAAAGAATCCAAAGACCAGTATCTTGGAATGAGGATTACGGTATTTCGGACAGAACCGAAGATTATACCTCGGAAACAAGCTCAGGGGTCAGGGCCCATCGCGTGCGAGAGACGAAACCGCGCAAATAAGTGGTTGAATAATCACGGGTTTCATTGGGAGCAGGCGCAATCGCAGCAGAAGATTCAATTACAGCAAGTTGCGTTCGATGCAATGTGCGCCCCTTGAGGGGAAGGATTGGACTAAAATACGCGATTGGACTGTCCCATGGCGCACCCTTGCGCCGTCCCCTATTACATAGCTATGGCAAATATGACAAACGGCGCGCCGCCGGAATCCTTCGAGGGCGCGATGGCCGAGCTGGCCCAGCTCGTGTCGCAGATGGAATCCGGCCAGCTTCCGCTCGAAGCCTCGGTGGCCGCCTATGCGCGCGGTTCCGAGCTGGTGAAGTATTGCGCTGCCCAGCTGGAAAAGGTCGAGTCCCAGGTCAAGGTGCTCGAAGGCGACATGCTCAAGCCCTTCTCGGCCGAAGGCGAGGGCGAGCAATGACGCAGCCATTCCAGGACTGGATGCAGCAGGTGCAGCAGGACGTCGAGCATGCGCTCGAGACCTTCCTGCCGCCCGCCACCACCATCCCGCACAAGCTCCACGAAGCGATGCGCTACACCACGCTCGGCGGCGGCAAGCGCATCCGTCCGCTGCTGGCCTACGGCAGCGGCGCCCTGTTCGGCGGCGACGCCGAAGCCCTGGCGCATGTGGCCGCTGCCGTCGAGATGATCCACGTGTACTCGCTGGTGCACGACGACATGCCCTGCATGGACGACGACGACCTGCGCCGCGGCAAGCCGACCGTGCACGTCGCCTATGACGAAGCGACCGCGCTGCTGGTCGGCGACGCGCTGCAGGCCCAGGCTTTCGAGACCCTGGCCGGCATCGCTACCGTGCCGCCCGCGCGCCAGGTCACCATGCTGCGCCTGCTGGCCGAAGCGGCGGGCTCGAGCGGCATGTGCGGCGGCCAGGCAATCGACCTTGACAGCGTCGGCCTGGCGCTTCAGCGCGAGGAACTGGAGCGCATGCACCAGCTCAAAACCGGAGCGATGCTGCGCGTTTCGGTGATCCTGGGTGCGCTTGCCGGCCGTGATTTGTCGCCCACCGAACTGGAAGCATTGAACGCCTATTCGAAGGCGATCGGCCTGGCTTTCCAGGTGGTGGACGACGTGCTGGATGCGACGGCCGACTCGGCCACGCTGGGCAAGACCGCGGGCAAGGACGCGGCCGACAACAAGCCGACCTATGTGTCGATCCTTGGGCTGGACCAATCGAAGGAACTGGCCGAGCAATTGCGGCGTGAAGCGCACGATGCGCTGGCGCCATTCGGAGAACAAGCACTGCGGCTGCGCGAACTCGCGGACCTCATCGTGCGGCGGAAGGCATAAATGAACCTGCTAGAGACCATCAACGACCCCGCGGACCTGCGCAAGCTGCCGCGCACGCAACTGACCCCGCTCGCCACCGAGCTGCGCCAGTTCCTGCTCGACTCGGTGTCGAAGACCGGCGGCCACCTGTCCTCGAACCTGGGCACGGTGGAACTGACCATCGCGCTGCACTACGTCTACAACACCCCGCACGACCGCATCGTGTGGGACGTGGGCCACCAGACCTATTCGCACAAGATCCTCACCGGCCGCCGCGGCCGCATGCCGAGCCTGCGCCAGCTGAACGGCCTGTCGGGCTTCCCGAAGCGCGACGAAAGCGTCTACGACACCTTCGGCACCGCGCACTCGTCAACCTCGATCTCGGCGGCCCTGGGCATGGCCCAGGCGGCCAAGCTGAAAGGCGAAGACCGCCACGCGATCGCCGTGATCGGCGACGGCTCCATGACCGCCGGCATGGCCTTCGAGGCCCTGAACAACGCGGGCGTCGAAGAAGACTGCAACCTGCTGGTGGTCCTGAACGACAACGACATGTCGATCTCGCCGCCGGTGGGCGCGCTCAACCGCTACCTGGCGCGCCTGATGAGCGGCCAGTTCTACGCCGCCGCCAAGAATGTTGGCAAAAGCGTGCTGCCGGGCCCGGTGCTGGACCTCGCGCGCAAGCTCGAGGAACACGCCAAGGGCATGGTGGTCCCGGCCACCATGTTCGAGGAGTTCGGCTTCAACTACATCGGCCCGATCGACGGCCATGACCTGGATTCCCTGATCCCGACCCTGGAGAACATCAAGAAGCTCAAGGGTCCGCAGTTCCTGCACGTGGTGACGAAAAAAGGGCAGGGCTACAAGCTGGCCGAGGCCGAGCCGATCCTGTACCACGGCACCGGCAAGTTCAACCCGACCGAAGGCATCAAGCCGGCCACCGCGCCGAGCAAGATCACCTACACCGAAGTGTTCGGCAACTGGCTGTGCGACATGGCGGCCGTCGACAAGCGCCTGGTCGGCATCACGCCGGCGATGCGCGAAGGCTCGGGCATGGTGCGCTTCCACCAGCAGTACCCGGAGCGTTACTTCGACGTCGGCATCGCCGAGCAGCATTCGGTGACTTTCGGGGCCGGCATGGCCACCGAAGGCATGAAGCCGGTCGTGGCGATCTATTCGACCTTCCTGCAGCGCGGCTACGACCAGCTGATCCATGACGTGGCCCTGCAGAACCTGGACGTGACCTTCGCGCTCGACCGCGCAGGCCTGGTCGGCGCCGACGGCGCCACCCACGCCGGCAACTACGACCTGGCCTACCTGCGCTGCATCCCGAACATGGTCGTCATGGCCGCGTCGGACGAGAACGAATGCCGCCAGATGCTGACCACCGCCTACCACTACCCGGGTCCGGCGGCGGTGCGCTATCCGCGCGGCGCCGGCGTCGGCGCGGCGATCCAGGAAGAATTGACGTCGATCGAGATTGGCAAGGGGGTAGTAGCCCGCGAAGGCAAGGGCATCGCCATCCTGGCCTTCGGTTCGATGGTGGCCCCGAGCATCGCGGCCGGCGAAGAGCTGAACGCCACGGTGGCCAACATGCGCTTCGTCAAGCCGCTCGACGTGGAACTGGTCAAGCGCCTGGCGAAGGAGCACGACTACCTGGTGACGGTGGAAGAGGGCTGCGTGATGGGCGGCGCAGGCAGCGCGGTGATGGAAGCGCTGGCGGCGGAAGGGATTGCCAAGCCGGTGCTCAATCTCGGCTTGCCGGACAAGTTCATCGACCAGGGGGATCCGGCGGCGCTGCTGGCGTCGGTGGGGCTGGATGCCAAGGGGATTGCTGCTTCGATTCGTGCGAGGTTTGCCGTGGGTGAGCCGCGGCTGGTGGTGAATAACACCTGATCGGTGTGCTTGCGAAAATTGGATCCCGGCCTGCGCCGGGATGACGGTTTTAAAGCTAACGGTTAAAGCACACGTTACCTATGACGTTGAGTTAGCCTAAAGACCGTCGTTCCGGCGAAGGCCGGAACCCAATTTTCCATCCGAAGTCTTATACAGCAGCCTTACCCCGGCTGCCCAAACAAGGCCTCCGCCCTCTGGAACAAAATCCATGAGGTCGCAATATACTTGTCCCCGCTCCGCGACACATGCCCCTTGTGGGTATGCGTAAACCCCGCCGGCGCAATGATCAAGCGCCCCTTGCGCGCCTCGACCTTGCGCCCCTGGTACAGGAACTCCGTCTCGCCGCCATCGGCCACGTCGTTCAGGTAGAACTGCCACAGCAGCACCCGGTGCAGGGTCTCGCAGCTGGCGTTCTGCGGATAGATCTCGGAATGCCAGTGGTGGTAGCCCCCGGTCCCCTCCAGGTACTTCTGCAGGTTGACGTTCCCGACCCGGTAGATCGACTGCATCAGCGCCACCACGTTCGGCGTGCCGAACTCGTCGAAATTACCAAGTGACAGCGTCACCGGCTCGCCCGTCTGTGGATGCGCCACCTGCGGCGACAGCGCGCCGATCAGGAGCATGCGGTACTTGTCCATGTACTGCGCCAGGTGGCGCGCCATGGTCTGGGTGAGCAGGGCGCCGACGTCGTCCCACTCCGCATGCCCGTTGATGGTCAGGTCGTAGCTGTCCTTCTTGCTGACGTCCACGCCGTTGCCGGTGCGGCCGCGCGCGACCTTGCCGCTGGCGTCGAAGCGCGCGCGGATCGCGTCGCACTGCTCGGCGGTGAGGGCATTGTCGTAGATGCCGATGAAGTCTTCCATACGCCGGTTTCCTGCCTCAACCGCGCTTGCGCTCGTGCTGCCACAGCACGTCGCTGCCGCCGGCGAAGCGGTTCAGCACGCGCGCCAGCACGAACATCAGGTCCGACAGGCGGTTCACGTACTGGCGCGGATGCGGGCGGATCTGCTCGGCATGCGACAGCGCCACGATGCTGCGCTCGGCGCGGCGGCACACGGTGCGGCACACGTGGGCGAGGGAAGCAGCGCGCGAGCCGGCCGGCAGGATGAATTCCTTCAGCACCGGCAGGTCGGCGTTGTACTTCTCGAGCAGGCCGTCCAGGCGCGCCACGTGCTCGTCCTTGATCATCTCGTAGCCCGGGATGCACAGCTCGCCGCCCAGGTCGAACAGGTCGTGCTGGATCGAGATGAGTTCCTCGCGCAGGTCGCCCGGCATCTCTTCGCACAACAGCAGGCCCACGAAGGAGTTGAGCTCGTCCACTTCGCCGAGCGAATGGATGCGCGCGCTGTCCTTGCCGGTGCGGCTGCCGTCGCCCAGGCCGGTAGTGCCGTCGTCGCCCGTGCGGGTGGCGATTTTGGAAAGTCGATTGCCCATGATGCAGCCTTATGCAATATAGTAAAAAAACGATAGGGCGAGCATACGATAAAACGCAGCGCTTGTGCCCGATTCTGCCTACAATTCAACCATGAGCGCCATACCATCCACTCTCGCCGGAAGGCGCGACCAGGTCGCGGCAAGCCTGCGTGCGCGCCTGCCTGACGGCTGCGTCCTGTCCGACCCCGAAGACACCCGTCCCTACGAATGCGACGGCCTGGCGGCCTATCGCCAGCTGCCGATGATCGTCACCCTGCCTACCAGCGAAGAGCAGGTGCTGGCGATCCTGAACACCTGCCGCGAGCTCGGCGTGCCGATCGTGCCGCGTGGCGCCGGCACCGGTCTCTCGGGCGGCGCGCTGCCGATCGCGGATGGCGTCGTGATCTCGACCGCGCGATTGAACCGCATCGTGCGGGTGGACCCGTACGCGCGCACCGCCGTGGTCCAGCCGGGCGTGCGCAACCTCGCCATTTCCGAAGCAGCCTTTCAACACGGCCTGTACTATGCGCCCGATCCCTCGTCGCAGATCGCCTGCACCATCGGCGGCAACGTGGCCGAGAACTCGGGCGGCGTGCACTGCCTGAAATACGGGCTGACGGTGCACAACGTGCTGCGCGTGCGCGTCGCCACCATCGAAGGCGAGATCATCGAACTCGGCAGCGAAGCGCTGGACGCGCCGGGCCTGGACCTGCTGGCCGTGTTCATCGGCTCGGAAGGCATGCTGGGCATCGTCACCGAGGTGACCGTAAAACTGGTGCCGAAACCTGCGGTGGCCCAGGTCGTCATGGCTTCGTTTGATGACGTCATCACCGCCGGCAATGCGGTGGCCAGTATCATCGCCGCCGGCATCATCCCGGCCGGGCTGGAGATGATGGACCGCACCTCGGTGCGCATGGTCGAGCCGTTCGTGCGTGCCGGTTACGATACCGATGCGGCCGCCATCCTGCTGTGCGAGGCCGACGGCACCGCACTGGAAGTGGCGGAAGAAATCGAACGCATGAAGGCGGTCTTCGAAGGCGCCGGCGCCACGGCGATTGCCGTCTCGCAGAGCGAGGCCGAGCGCATGCGTTTCTGGTCCGGCCGCAAGAACGCCTTCCCTGCGGCAGGGCGCATCTCGCCGGATTACTACTGCATGGACGGGACCATCCCGCGCAAGCAGCTGGCGCGCGTATTGAAGGGCATCGAGGAGATGGAAACGAGCTTCGGCCTGCGCTGCTCGAACGTCTTCCATGCGGGCGACGGCAACATGCATCCGCTGATCCTGTTCGATGCGAACCAGCCGGGCGAATTCGATCGCGCCGAGGCCTTCGGGGCGGCGATCCTGGCGCTGTGCGTCGAGGTGGGCGGCACCATCACCGGCGAACACGGCGTGGGCATGGAGAAGATCAACTCGATGTGCGTGCAGTTCGGCCGCAAGGAGCTCGACGCCTTCTTCGAGGTCAAGCGCGCCTTCGACGCGCCCATGCTGCTCAATCCGGACAAGGCCATCCCGACCCCGCACCGCTGCGCCGAATTCGGCAAGATGCACGTGCATGGCGGCGAGCTGCCGTTTCCCGACCTCCCGCGTTTTTAACACATGCAATCGATCGAACAATTCCAGCAACGGGTGCGCGCCGCCGCAGCCGACAAGACGCCCCTGCGCATCCGCGGCGGCGGCAGCAAGGACTGGTACGGCCAGCGCCTGGAGGGCGAGATCCTCGACACGCGCGGCTATGCCGGGGTCAATGACTATGAGCCGACCGAACTGGTGATCACGGCCCGCTGCGGCACGCCGCTTGCCGAGATCGAAGCGGTACTGGCCGACCGCAACCAGATGCTGGCCTTCGAGCCGCCGCACTTCGGCGAGGGGGCCACCCTGGGCGGCGCCATCGCCGCCGGCCTGGCCGGCCCGCGCCGCGCTGCCAGCGGCGGCGTGCGCGACTTCGTGCTGGGGGCCAAGCTGCTGGACGGGAAGGGCGATGTGCTCACTTTCGGCGGCCAGGTGATGAAGAACGTGGCCGGCTACGACGTCTCGCGCATGCTGGCCGGTTCGCTCGGCACCCTCGGCCTGCTGCTGGAAGTGTCGGTCAAGGTCTTGCCGAAGCCCTTTGCCGAGACCACGCTGTGCCTGGAGTTGCCGGAGGGCGAGGCCATCCGCAAGCTGAACGAATGGGGCGGCCAGCCGCTCCCGCTGTCCGCCAGTTGCTGGCACAACGGCAGCTTGTGGCTGCGCCTGTCGGGCGCCCAGGCCGCGGTGGATGCGGCCGTGCGCCTGATCGGCGGCGAGACCATGCCCAACCCGGCGTGCTTCTGGGAAGAGCTGCGCGAACAGCGCTTGCCCTTCTTCGGCGGCGAGGAGGCATTGTGGCGCCTGTCGCTGCCCTCCACGACCGATACGCTCAAGCTCGGCGGCGTGCAGCTGATCGAGTGGGGCGGCGCCCAGCGCTGGCTGCGCAGCGACATGGATGCCGCCAGCATCCGCCGGAGCGTCTCCGCCGTCGGCGGCCACGCGACCCTGTTCCGTGGCGGCGACAAATCCGTGGGCGTGTTCCAGCCCTTGCAGCCGGCGGTCGCGCGCATCCACGAACGCCTGAAGAATTCCTTCGATCCGGCGCACATCTTCAATCCGGGACGACTGTACTGATATGCAAACCAACCTGGCCGATTTCATCAAGGACACCGCGGACGGCAAGGAAGCGGAAAGCATCCTGCGCGCTTGCGTGCACTGCGGCTTCTGCACCGCCACCTGCCCGACCTACCAGCTGCTGGGCGACGAGCTCGACGGCCCGCGCGGCCGCATCTACCTGATCAAGCAGGTGCTGGAAGGCGCGGAGCCGACCCGCAAGACCCAGCTGCACCTGGACCGCTGCCTCACCTGCCGCAACTGCGAAACCACCTGTCCGTCGGGCGTCAAGTATGGCCGCCTGGTGGATATCGGCCGCCGCGTGGTCGAGGAACGCGTGCCGCGCCCCCTGAAGGACCGTGTCAAGCGCAGCACGCTCAAGGAGTTCCTGCCCCGTAGCGCACTGTTCAAGCCGGCCTTCAGGGCAGGGCAGCTGGCCCGTCCGGTGCTCGCCAAAGGGCTGCAGGACAAGCTGCAGCCGGCGCGCAGCGCCGGCGCCTGGCCTGCCCGGACCCATGCGCGCAAGATGCTGGTGCTGGAGGGCTGCGTGCAGCCGGCGATGGCGCCCAACATCAACGCCGCCACCGCGCGCGTGCTCGACGCCTTCGGCGTGCAGCTGATCACAGCGCCGAAGGCCGGCTGCTGCGGCGCCGTGCGTTACCATTTGAACGACCAGGCGGCCGGCCTGGAGGACATGCGCCGCAACATCGACGCCTGGTGGCCTTGGGTGGAGCGGGGCGAGATCGAGGCGATCGTCATGACCGCTTCCGGCTGCGGCGTCACCGTCAAGGAATACGGCCACCTGCTGGCGCACGACGAGGCCTATGCGGCCAAGGCCGGGCGCATTTCGATGCTCACACGCGACCTGTCCGAAATCCTGCCGGAGTTCGAGGAGCAGATCGCCGCGAAGCTGCAAGGGAAGATCGCCAAGCGCGTCGCCTATCACCCGCCCTGCACGCTGCAGCACGGCCAGCAGATCCGCGGCAAGGTCGAGGGCGTGCTGCGCGCCGCCGGCGTCGACGTCACGCTGTGCGCCGATAGCCACCTGTGCTGCGGCTCGGCCGGCACCTATTCGGTGCTGCATCCCGAGATCGCGCACGAACTGCGGGACCGCAAGCTGGCCAATCTGCAGGCCTGCAAACCGGACGAAATCGTGTCCGCCAACATCGGCTGCATGACCCACCTGCAGTCAGGGACGCAGACGCCGGTCACGCACTGGATCGAGCTGATCGACCGGGCGCTGGACTGATTCGCGGGCGGCACGGCACGCGCCGTGTACCGGCCCCACCGTGCTAGGATCGCCTCGTTTTGCATGCAAAGGATCGATCTTGAGTTTCATTTTCCAACTTGTCCGTGAAGACGAAGGCCTGCCGCCCATGGTCGTCTTCGAGGACTCCACCACGCCCGGCCTCGTGCCGGTATGGGAGGAAGCCGGCATCTATGACGCGCTGTACAACAGCGACGGCAGACTGGCACGCGACGTATCGCGCGCCATTTCCTATGGCCTCGACCGCGTCACCGAAGACACCTCGCTCGCCCAGCTGATGCCGCCAGGCGTCTCGCAGGGGGAGGCCATCCGCTTCCTCGAAAACGTGAACCGCGCCTGCATCACCCACGGCGCCGCCTGGATCCGGACGCGTTGATTTGGTAGTCGAGTTACATCTTTTTGTCGTACTATGTGATGCTCAGCCGTAGTAGAGGTAGTTTTCCTACGGCGCATTACACGACAAGGAGACCCGATGCACTTCCACCGCTCATTTGCCACGGCCGCTGCCGTGGCAGCATCCTGCCTGCTGGCCCTGCCGGCCTGGGCCCAGAAACTGATCGCCAGCGCCGACTCCCCGGGCAAGGTCATCAGCGTGGAAGTGCAGGTCGACGGCATGGGCAAGCTGGCCTATGGCGTCAAGCGCAAGGGCAAGGAACTGATCGCTCCCTCGCGCCTGGGCTTCAACCTGGCCAATGCACACAAGCTCGACGGCGGCTTCAGCCTGCGCAAGCAAGCCGTGAGCGACCATGACAGCACCTGGGAACAGCCCTGGGGCGAGCGCCGCTTCGTGCGCAACCATTACCGCGAGCTGCGCGTCGATCTGGAGCAGAAGAATCGCGCCGGCCGCCAGTTGGCGGTGGTATTCCGCATCTACGACGACGGCGTCGGCTTCCGCTACGAATTCCCGGCCCAGCCGCAGCTGAAGGAAGCCGAGATCATCGACGAGCTGACCGAATTCACGGTGGCCCAGCCCGCCACCGCCTGGTGGATCCCGGCGGCCGAACTGCCGGGGCTCGAAGAAGAGATCCGCAAGGCGCCGCTCAAGGAAATCGGCATCGCCAATACGCCGCTCACCGTGCGCCTGATTGATGGCACCCACATCGCCTTCCACGAAGCGGCGCTGGTCGACTACGCCACCATGTGGCTGCGCAAGGTCGACGGCCAGAAGCTGCGCGCCATGCTGGCGCCGTCGCCGAGCGGCCCGGCGGTGGTGCGCAAGGGCGCCTTCACCACGCCATGGCGCACCATGCAGATCGCGGACAACGCGGCGGGACTGTACATGTCCGACCTGGTCCTGAACCTGAACGAACCGAACAAGCTCGGCGACGTGAGCTGGGTGAAGCCCTCGAAGTTCGTCGGCGTCTGGTGGCAGATGCACCTGCAGAGCGGCACCTGGAACGCCGGCCCGAAGCACGCGGCCACCACCGCCAACACGAAGAAGTACATCGACTTCGCCGCCCAGAACGGCTTCCGCGGCGTGCTGGTCGAAGGCTGGAACAAGGGCTGGGAGAGCGACTGGGGCCATGGCGGCGCCGACTTCAGCTTCACCCAGCCTTACCCCGACTTCGACCTGCCGGGCCTGGCCGCGTATGCCAAGTCGAAAGGCGTGCGCCTGATCGGCCACCACGAAACCGGCGCCAACATCGTCGCCTACGAAAAGCAGATGGATGCGGCGTACAAGCTGTATGCGAAGCTGGGCGTGGACAGCATCAAGTCGGGCTATGTGCACGAAGCCGGCAGCGCCCTGTTCACGGGCCGCGACGGCAAGCCGCGCTATGGCCACTACGATTCGCAGGAAGGCGTGAACCACTTCCTGAAGGCAGTGACCGAGGCGGCGAAATACAAGCTGTCGATCGACACCCATGAGCCGGTCAAGGACACCGGCCTGCGCCGCACCTACCCGAACTGGCTCACGCGCGAAGGCGCGCGCGGCGTCGAGTACAACGCCTGGGGCAATCCGCCGAACAGCGTCGACCACGAGGCCAAGCTGGTGTTCACCCGCATGCTGAGCGGCCCGATGGACTACACGCCGGGCGTGCTGAGCCTGGTGGGCGCGGACAACAAGGTCTTCAACTCGACCCAGGCCAAGCAGCTGGCGAATTTCGTCGTGATCTATTCGCCGATCCAGATGGCGGCCGACCTGCCGGAGAACTACGCCAAGTATCCGGCGGCCTTCAAGTTCATCAGGGACGTGCCGACCGACTGGGCCGACACCCGTGTGATCAACGGCGAAGTGGGTTCCTTTGCCACCATCGCGCGCAAGGACCGCGCGAGCGACGACTGGTATGTCGGCGCGGTGACCGACGGTGAAGCGCGTAGCTTGCCGCTGCCTCTCGATTTCCTCGACAAGGGCAAGCGTTATACCGCCGAGATCTACCGCGACGGCGACGCGGCCGACTACCGCAGCGAGCGCCGTTTCGACCTGGTGACGGAGACGAAGACCGTCACCGCGGCGGATACCCTGCAGCTGCGCCTCGCGCCCGGCGGCGGCCAGGCGATCCGCCTGACCCCACAGCCTTGATTTTCGTAGGGTGGGCGGGTCTCCCGCCCACGCGGTGATCATCTGCGGCAATATCATTTCGCACGAGAGCGAAGCCGATAGCTATCACCGCGTGGGCAAGAAACTTGCCCACCCTACAACTGCAATCCGCTATTGCGCCAGCAGCTTCTCGATGTCGCCGGCGATTTCGCTCGGCGCCGTCTGCGGCGCATAGCGTTTCACGACCTCGCCGTCGCGCCCGACCAGGAACTTGGTGAAGTTCCACTTGATCGCCTCCGTGCCCAGCACGCCCGGCTTCTCGCCCTTCAGGTGCTTGAACAGCGGGTGGGCGCCGTCGCCGTTGACGTCGACCTTGGCGAACATCGGAAAGCTCACGCCGTAGTTCTTCTCGCAGAAGGCGCCGATCTCGGCTTCCGTGCCCGGCTCCTGCTTGCCGAACTGGTTGCAGGGAAAGCCCATCACCACCAGCCCGCGCTCGCCGTACTGGCGGTGCAGCTCTTCCAGGCCCTTGTACTGCAGCGTGAAGCCGCAGGCACTGGCGGTGTTGACGACCAGGAGCATTTTGCCGCGGTAGGCGCTCAAGTCCATCGGCTTGCCGTCGAGCGTAGTGGCGCTGAAATCGAATACGTTCATGGTTGAGCCCTCGTCTGGAAAACCAGAAGTGTATGTCATGGCGGCGCAACACGTATGCATGCGCCGATCGCTCAAGTCCGTGCTTGTTATCTTTTGTTACAAACGATAAGAACTTGGCATGCGACAATCGCGCTCGCCTATATTGCAGAGCCGCTTCCATGCCTACCAATTCACACTTCGCCAGCCACTCCCGTCATCCGCGTCGTTCGCTGATCGCGCATCTCGTCGCAGGTACGCTGCTCGCCCCGTTCGCGGCGAGCGCGCAGCAGGCCCCCGCCGTGCAGGAGCAGGCGAAGCAGCAGGCCCCGGTCCAGGCCCAGCCAGCCCAGGCAACTGCTGCGCCGCCGGCGCAAACGCCGGTCGAGTCCACAGTGACCGTCAGCGCGACCCGCACCCAGAACCGCATCGACCGCCAGAGCTATGACGTCAAGGCCGATCCGGCCACCTCGGTCGACACCGTGGCCGATACCCTGAACAAGGTGCCCTCGGTGGCCGTCGACGGGGAAGGCAACGTCACGCTGCGCGGCCGCAGCGTGCAGATCCTGGTGGACGGCAAGCCCTCGGCGATGATGCAGGGCGAGAACCGCGCGGCCGCGATCAATGCGTTGCCGGCGGGCGACCTGGACTCGGTCGAGGTCATCAACAACCCGGGCGCGCAGTTCGGCAACGAAGGCGGCGGCGGACCGATCATCAACCTGGTGATGCGGCGCGAGCGCAGCCCCGGCGGTTTCGCGACCGTGAGTGCGAACGTCGGCACTGAGGGCCGTTACCGGACTAATGTCTTTGGCAACTACACGCAAGGCCGCTACAGCGTGCAGGGCAACCTGGGCCGCAGCAAGGGAAGGAACGAGAACAGCGGCGAGCTCCAGCGCGAGCGCATCGACCCCGTCACCGGCGCGATCGCGCGCAGCACCTCGTTCTCGAACGGCTTGAACGAAGACGAGAACACCAGCGCCAACGGCGGTCTGACCTACAACTGGGGCGACAAGGACGTCGTTGGCCTCACCGCGAACTATTCGCAAGTCGACAGAGCAGGCGAATCGACCAATCGCTACAGCAACACCAACGCCGCCGGCATCGTCGACTCCGAATATGTGCAGAGCAGCCTGCGCAACAGCAAGTCGCGTAATTACGGCCTGGGCGCTCGCCTCGACCACAAGGGCGACGCACCGGGTGAGAAATTCCAGATGGACCTGCGCCTGTCGGGCAGCGACGCCGACAGCGCATCGCGCAACAACTATGCCTACACCGTGCGTCCGGCGCGGATCGGCACGCCCGTCGTCCACCAGACCGGCGCGACCGAGACCCGCATCGCCGACTTCACCGGCGACTACGAGCTGCCAGGCGAGAACGGCGTGCTGAAGGTGGGCTACAAGGTGGCGCGCAACGAGAACGTGTTCGACAATGTGTTCTTCGATCTCGATCCGGTCACCGGCGCCGAGCGTGTGAGCACGTCCCGCACCAACCGCTTCGAGCTGAACGACACGACCTACGCGCTGTACGGCACTTACCAGTGGCGCGTCAACGAGGACTGGGGTGTGCTGGGCGGCCTGCGCACCGAGTACGCGGAGCTCGACATGAACCAGGTCACCACCGGCATGCGCGCGACCAATCATTATTTCGATGCGATCCCGAGCGCCTTCGTGACCTATGGCCTGTCGGACGACACCACGCTGCGCCTGAGTTATGCGCGCCGCATCCGTCGTCCCGGCGCTGGCGACCTGAACCCGTTCGTGGTGTACCGCGACGAGCAGAATGTCTCGTCTGGTAATCCGGACCTCCAGCCGACCAATACCGATTCGCTGGAGCTCGGCCTCGAGACCAAGCTGGGCAAGGTCGACACCAACGTGCGCCTGTACGCGCGCCGCGACGCCGACCTGATTTCCGAACGCCGCTTCGTGCTGGCCAACGATGTGCTCCTGACTACCCGGGAAAACGCTGGCAGCGCCCGTTCCGGCGGGCTGGAATTCAGCTTCAGCGGCCGCGCCACTCCCCAGCTGACACTCAGGCTCAACGGCAACGTCGGCTATTCGGAACAGACCGTGCTGGGCAGCGTTAGGGATGACAAGCGCAGCGCTACCTCGCTCACCCTGCGCGGGCACATGACCTACCAGCTGGACCCGAGCAACAACTTCATGCTGATGCTGACCGGGCAGGGCAAGACCCTGTTCGGCGAAGGCTACCGCGAGCCGAGCTACTGGGCCATGTTCAACTACAGCCGCAAGCTGACGCCTGCGCTGACCCTGAACCTCAACATCAACGACTTGTTCGATTCGCAGAAGTCGGAGATGATCACCGAAACTGACCGCCTGCGCGAATACAGGGTCAACCGCAACAACGGACGCACCGCTTTCATCGGCCTGAGCTACCGCTTCGGCGGCTTCAGCGGCCCTGACGGGCAGCGCCGCCAGATGATGTTCGGCGGTCCGGGCGGCGGCCGCGGTCCTGGCGGCCCCGGCCCCGGCTGATCAAGGCCTTTAGAGAAGCGCTTCAAACAGGGATGCGGCGGGGCGGCCGGACGTGTATGCTGTCCGGCCGAACCACCGCATCCTTGCCATGTCCCGCACCACCATCACCCTCGGCGGCGAAGCCCTCGACCGCGCCCGCATCGAATCCTCCCTCGCTTCCGGCAGCCTCCTCGTGTTCGAGGACTGCGACTTGTCGAGCCTCGACCTGTCGCGCCTCGACCTGCAAGACTGCGTGTTCCGCTCCTGCCAACTGGCGGAAACCTCGTTCTACGCGGCCAAGCTGGCGCGCACGCGCTGGCAACGCTGCCGTGGCGGGCACGCCGATTTCGAGTCCGCCGAGCTGGTCGACGCGCTCTTCGCATCCTCCGACCTGAACAACAGTAGCTGGCGCCGCGCGCGCCTGGCGTCCGCCTCCTTCCGCAGCTGCAAGCTGACCGGCGCGCAGTTCGAGGAGACCAGCCACCTGGCGCTCAGCTTCGAAGACACGCTGCTGGTCGGCGCCGACCTGCGCCGCATGTCCTTCCGCAAGGCGAAACTGGTGGGGCTGGATTTCGCGGATGCAGACCTAGCGGGCTGCGACTTCCGCGAAGCGGTGTTCGAAGGCGGCAGCCTGCGCGACGCCCACATCAGGGACACGCGCTTCGAGGGCGCGGACCTGCGCGAAGCCGATATCGGCGGCTTGAAGCTGGCGAATGCGAAGCAGTTCGCGGGTGCGACCATCTCGGCGCGCCAGGCGGCCGAGATGGTGCGGGAGATGGGGCTGAACGTGGCCTGAACGGGGCCGGCGCTACGTGAAGTCCGGCCTGAAGGTCTTGGCCGGCGCGGTGCAGGGCGTCGAAGATCGGATTCGGCGTCAGAAGGTTTCCCATTCCTCCTCGCGCACGGCGGCCTTGCGTGGCTCCGGATGGGCCGCCCTCAGGGCAGGCGCCGCCAGGCGCGTTGCCGGCCTGGCCTGCGCGGCAGGCGCAGCCACCGATGGCGACCGCGCATCGAGCTTGAACACCGACACCAGTTCGGCCAGCTTGCCGGCCTGGTCCTGCAGCGACTCGGCCGCTGCCGCCGCTTCTTCCACCAGCGATGCGTTCTGCTGGGTCACCTGGTCCATCTGGCTGACCGCCATGTTGATCTGCTCGATGCCCTCGGTCTGCTCGAGGCTGGCCGACGAGATCTCGCCCATGATGTCGGTCACGCGGCGCACGCTGGCGACGATCTCGTCCATCGTGGCGCCGGCCTGGTCGACCAGGCGCGCGCCGGCGTCGACCTTGCCTACCGAATCGTCGATCAGGAGCTTGATCTCCTTGGCCGCGCTTGCCGAGCGCTGCGCCAGGGTGCGCACTTCCGAGGCCACGACCGCGAAGCCGCGGCCCTGTTCGCCCGCGCGCGCGGCTTCCACGGCGGCGTTCAGGGCCAGGATGTTGGTCTGGAACGCGATGCCGTCGATGACGCCGATGATGTCGACGATCTTCTTCGATGAGTCGTTGATCGAGGCCATGGTGTCGACCACCTGCGCCACCACGGCGCCGCCGCGTTCGGCCACTTCCGAGGCCGAGGTGGCCAAGCCGTTGGCCTGGCGCGCATTGTCGGCGTTCTGCTGGACGGTCGAGGTCAGCTCTTCCATCGAGGAGGCGGTTTCTTCCAGCGAGCTGGCCTGTTCCTCGGTGCGCGAGGACAGGTCGAGGTTGCCGCTGGCGATCTGGCGCGAGGCCGAGGCGATCGCGTCGGTGCCGTTACGCACCTCGCCGACGATCTGCGCCAGGCTGTCGCGCATGGTCTTCATGGCGAACAGCAGGCTGGAGCGGTCGCCCTGGCGCAGCGCCACATCGACGCTCAAATCGCCCGCCGCGATGCGGCTGGCGATGTCGCCCGCGTAGGCCGGCTCGCCGCCCAGCTGGCGGGTCAGGCCGCGGGTGATCACGACGCCCAGGCCGACGCCGAAGACGGCGCTGCCCAGCACCAGCATCAGCATCATGGCGCGGCTCGATTCGTACAGGGCGCTCGCATCCTGCGCCGCTTCCTCGGCATTGCGTTCCTTGATGCGGGTGAGGCTGGTCATGCGCTCGTCGATTGCATTGGCGCGGGGCGCAACCGTGGCCAGCATGTAGTCGACCGCGGCGCGGTTTTCCTGCAGCCCTTCGGCCTGGACCAGTTTGAGGGCCTGCTCGACGGCGGCTTCATAGTCGCGCGTGCCGCTGTCGACCTCGGCGAACATGCGCTTGCCGTTCTCGGAGAAGAACAGTTGCCGTCCCTGGTCGAGATGGTCTTTCAGCCGGCCGCGCGCGGCGGCGATGGCGGCGATGGCGGCCTGACGCTCCTGCTCGCTCGAGGCGAGCATGACGTTGCGCAGCGCGCGCCCGACGATCACGAGGTTGATGTTGGCTTCCTTGACGTGGGAGATGCCGAGCAGTTCGCGGGTGTACAGCCGCTCGGTGCGCTCGTTCATCTGCGCCATGTTGTAGATGCCGATGGCGGCCACGATGGCGCCGAGAATGGACAGGGTCAGGAAGCCTGCGAGCAGGCGGGTGCCTACCTTCATGCGCTTGAACATGGGGAAACTCCGGTGTGGGTTGGGGTCAGGCGGCGAGGCGCTCGATCAGGCCGAGCTCTTCCGAGGACATCAGGCGCTCGATGTCGAGCAGGATCAGCATGCGTTCGTCGATGGTGGCGAGGCCGAGCAGGAATTCGGTGTCGAAGGCGCTGCCCAGTTCCGGCGCCGGACGGATGTCCCCGGGAGCCAGCCGGATCACGTCGGACACGCTGTCGACGACCATGCCGATCACGCGCCCACCGATGTGCAGGACCATGACGACCGTGAAGGGCGTGTCCTGCGTCGCGAGCCCGAAGCGCCGGCGCAGGTCGACGATCGGCACGATCACGCCGCGCAGCTGGACGACGCCCTGGATGAAGTCGGGGGCATTGGCGATGCGGGTTACCGGATCCTGGCCGCGGATTTCCTGCACCTTGAGGATGTCGACGCCGTATTCTTCCTGGCCGAGCCGGAAAGCGAGGACCTCGACATCGTGGGTCTGAGTATTCATGAGAACCTTCAAGTGAGCTTGGCGGCGTTGGCCGCCACCCTGAGAGCATATCAGCTCACTATATTGATTCCAATGAGAAACAAATTTGAAACAAATTTTACATTTTACAATTAAGAAGATTTTATACGTAAATTTGTAATTTTATGCAGATAAAATTTTGCTTTTCTCTTGAGAATGCAAATATCAGACATTTCCCTAGAAAAAATATTTTTTTCCGAAAAACAACATCACGGCTGTTTCAAACGATGCCGAGGTGATCCATCCCGGTCGAGAAATCGCGGTTCTTCGCGTGCTTGCTGTTGAGCTTGATGTTCAGGCGCAGGTCGTTCACCGAATCGGCATTGCGCAGCGCATCTTCGTAGCTGATCTTGTCCGCCTCGTACAGGTCGAACAGGGCCTGGTCGAAGGTCTGCATGCCCAGCTCTCGCGACTTCTTCATGATTTCCTTGATCTCGTGGACATCGCCCTTGAAGATCAGGTCGGAGATGAGCGGGGAGTTCAGCAGGATCTCCATCGCCACCACGCGGCCCTTGGCTTCCTTCTTCGGGATCAGGCGCTGCGACACCAGGCCCTTCAGGTTGAGCGACAGGTCCATCAAGAGCTGCTGGCGGCGCTCTTCCGGGAAGAAGTTGATGATGCGGTCCAGCGCCTGGTTGGCGCTGTTGGCGTGCAGGGTGGCCAGGCACAGGTGGCCGGTCTCGGCAAACGCGATCGCGTGCTCCATGGTTTCGCGGTCGCGGATCTCGCCAATCTGGATCACGTCCGGCGCCTGGCGCAGCGAATTCTTCAGCGCCGCCTCGAAGCTGTCGGTGTCGACGCCCACTTCGCGCTGGGTGATCACGCAGTTGCGGTGCGGGTGGACGAATTCGACCGGGTCTTCGATGGTGATGATGTGGCCGTAGCTGTTCTCGTTGCGGTAGCCGACCATGGCCGCCAGCGTGGTCGATTTGCCCGAGCCGGTGGCGCCGACCATGATGACCAGGCCGCGCTTGGTCATGATCACGTCCTTCAGGGTTTCCGGCAGCTCGAGATCCTCGAATTTCGGGATGGTGGTGGTGATCACGCGCAGCACCATGCCGACGCAGCCCATCTGCATGAAGGCCGAGACGCGGAAGCGTCCCAGGTCGCCCGGGCTGATCGCGAAGTTGGCTTCCTTGGTCAGCTCGAAGCCGGCGGCCTGCTTGTCGTTCATGATGGCGCGCGCCAGGTCGGCGGTATGGGTGCCGTTCAGTGCCTGGTTCGAGACCGGCGTCATCTTGCCGTCGATCTTGATCGCCGGCGGGAAGCCGGCCGTGATGAACAGGTCCGAACCGCCCTTGCTGGTCATCAGGCGCAGCAGGTCGAACATGAACTTGGATGCCTGGTCGCGTTCCATGGTGTGTCCTTGAAAGGCTTAGCCCGGGAAGTTTTCGGGGATTTTCGCAGCGGCGCGGGCGGCGGCGCTGGAGATCACGTTGCGGCGCACCAGGTCGGTCAGGTTCTGGTCGAGCGTCTGCATGCCGACGCTGCTGCCGGTCTGGATGCTCGAGTACATCTGCGCGATCTTGGCTTCGCGGATCAGGTTGCGGATCGCCGGGGTGCCGATCATGATCTCGTGCGCGGCCACGCGGCCCGAGCCGTCCTTGGTCTTGAGCAGAGTCTGCGAGATCACGGCCTGCAGCGATTCCGACAGCATCGCACGCACCATCTCCTTTTCTTCGGCTGGGAACACGTCGACGATACGGTCGATGGTCTTGGCGGCCGAAGAGGTGTGCAGGGTCCCGAACACCAGGTGGCCGGTCTCCGCCGCCGACAGGGCCAGGCGGATGGTTTCCAGGTCGCGCAGCTCGCCCACCAGGATGCAGTCCGGGTCTTCGCGCAGCGCCGAACGCAGTGCGTTGTTGAAGGACAGGGTGTGCGGGCCGACTTCGCGCTGGTTGATCAGGCACTTCTTGGAATCGTGCACGAATTCGATCGGGTCCTCGATGGTGAGGATGTGGCCGTATTCGTTTTCGTTGAGGTGGTTGACCATCGCCGCCAGCGTGGTTGACTTGCCCGAGCCGGTGGGGCCGGTCACCAGGACCAGGCCGCGCGGCCTCAATGCCAGCTCGCTGAAGATCTTCGGCGCGTTCAATTCTTCCAGCGACAGGATCTTGGACGGAATGGTACGCAGTACCGCGGACGCGCCGCGTTCCTGGTTGAAGGCATTGACGCGGAAGCGCGCCAGGCCGGGGATCGCGAACGAGAAGTCGCACTCCAGCACTTCCTCGTACTGCTTGCGCTGGCCGTCGTTCATGATGTCATAGATCATGCCGTGCACGTCCTTGTGCTCCAGCGGGGGCAGGTTGATGCGGCGCACGTCGCCGTGCACCCGGATCATCGGCGGCAGGCCGGCCGAGAGGTGCAGGTCAGATGCCTTGTTCTTAACAGAGAAGGCAAGCAGTTCCGAGATGTCCATTTATAATCCTGTGGCGTGTGCGAAGCACTCAAAATATTTCCTGTAGAAAATCATTATGTCCATAATCGCTGGGAACTTGCAAGCTGTCGAAGCGACAATCCAGGCCGCCTGTAGCGCTGCCGGAAGGGGCAGGAACGAGGTCCAGTTACTGGCCGTTTCCAAGACCTTCCCTGCGGAAGCCGTGGTCGAAGCGATGGCCGTGGGCCAGCGCGCCTTCGGCGAAAACTACTTGCAGGAAGCGCTCGACAAGATGCAGGAAGTGGCGCGCCTGCAACCGGATGCCCCGGTCAGCTGGCATTTCATCGGTCCGATCCAGAGCAACAAGACGCGCCCGATCGCCGCCCATTTCAACTGGGTGCACACGGTCGATCGCCTGAAGATCGCCCAGCGCCTGTCCGAACAGCGCCCTTTGGCGCTCGGTCCGCTCGACATCTGCCTGCAGGTGAACATCAGCGGGGAAGCCAGCAAGAGCGGCGCCGGCGAAGCGGAACTGCCGGAGCTGGCGCGCCAGGTGGCCGCCTTGCCGAACCTGCGCCTGCGCGGCTTGATGGCGATTCCCGAAGCGAGCAATGACCCGGCGCAGCAGCGCGCAGCGTTTGCCCGCCTGCGCGGCCTGTTCGAGGATCTGCGCGCCGACGGCCTGGCGCTCGACACCCTGTCGATGGGCATGTCGGGCGACCTGCAAGCGGCCATCGCGGAAGGCGCGACCATCGTCCGGATCGGCAGCGCCATCTTCGGCGCTCGCCATTACGAGCAATAAAAAAGGAACAGCATGAAGATCGCATTCATCGGCGGCGGCAACATGGCCACGGCCCTGATCGCCGGCCTGGCCGGACAACTCACCGGCGCCGGCAGCCTGCACGTGGTGGACCCCAATACCGAGGCGCTCGAGCGCCTGGCCAGCCAGTACGGCGTGAGCACGGCGGCAGGCATCGACGTGCAGGTGGGCGCCGCCGACGTCGTCGTGCTGGCCGTGAAGCCGCAGCAGATGCGCGAAGTCGCGGCCAGCCTCAAGCCGCTGCTCGCGAATGTTCCAGATAAGCAGCCTCTGGTGCTGTCGATCGCGGCAGGCATCCGCATCGCCGACCTGTCGCGCTGGCTGGGCGGCTACACCCGCATCGTGCGCTCGATGCCGAACACCCCGGCGCTGATCGCCATGGGCATCACCGGCATGGTGGCCGCCAGCGAAGTCGACGAGGCCCAGCGCTCGGCGGCCGATAAGGTGATGCGCGCGGTCGGCCAGACCGTGTGGCTGAAGGACGAGAGCCTGATCGATCCGGTAACGGCGGTGTCGGGCAGCGGCCCGGCCTATGTCTTCTACTTCCTCGAAGCGATGCAGCAGGCGGCGCTGGAGATGGGACTGGACGCGGAGCAGGGCAGGCAGCTGGCGCTGGCCACCTTTACCGGCGCGGCGCAGCTGGCGGCGCAATCGGGCGATCCGGTCGAGGTGCTGCGCCAGCGCGTGACCTCGAAGGGCGGCACGACGCATGCGGCGATTACCAGCATGGAGGCGGCGGGGGTGAAGGACGCGATCGTCGCGGCGATGAAGGCGGCGGCGGATCGCGGGCGCGAGCTCGGGGACGAGCTGGGGAAGGATTCGTAGGGTGGGCGGGGGAAATTAGTCCAGTGGACTAATTTCCCGCCCACGCGGTGATAGTTAGCAGATGAAGCTACGCACGGGCAGATCTCGCCAAGTTTGAACGCGTGGGCGGACAAGCCGCCCACCCTACGGTTCAGTGAACCTCGAAGCCCCTCCACCTGAGCACAGGCAGCAGCTTCTGCGCGAACTTGTAGGCCGACACGACCGCCGTCACCGTGCCCACCGCCCATTTCGGCTTGGTGAGGAACAGCCCCGCAGCCACGCCGGCCACGATCAGCGCCGTCTTCTGGTGCCTGGCCGCATAAGCCGGGATCAAACCCAGCGTCTGCGGCGAGGACAGCATGGCCACTTCCTGCGCCACCTGCGCGCGCTGGTCGGCGCAGCGGGCAACCAGGGCCTCGCGGCGCGCCGCCAGTTCCAGGGATTTAGACGCCATGGAGGTCGTCTCCCTTTAGGGCCGCCGCATCCTTGCGCAGTTCCGCCAGGGTGGCCGGCAGCATCGGCGGACGCGCGGCCAGGCCGGCGCGCAGCCTCATGACAGCGAACAGGGTGCCCAGGATGAACAGCACGGCCATGCCGCCGACCGCCGCCAGGCGGTGGGTGTCCCAGAACAGCACCAGCACGAACAGGATGACCAGACCCAGCGCGAACAGCCCCAGCACCGCGGCCGCGACGGCCCAGGCGAGGTAGCCGAACACACGCTGGGCGCCTTCCTGCAGTTCGATGGCGGCCAGCTCGAGGCGCGTGCGCGCCAGGTCGAGCACGTTGGCCCCGATCCTTCTCACCGCCGCCGTGATACTCATCTTAGCGGCGGGCGATCAGCATGCCGATCACGACGCCGACGGCGGCGCCCAGGCCCACGGACTTCCATGGGTTCTCGTGCACGTATTCGTCGGTGACGCGCGCCGCTTCCTTGGTCTTTTCGACCACGGTGTGCTGGTATTCACCCAGGCTTTCCTTGGCGGTCGACAGGGTCTGCTCGAACTTGGCCTTGGCGGCCTTCAGCTCGTCGCCGGTCAGCTGGCCGCCGTTGCGCAGCCAGGCTTCGGCGTCCTGGATCACGGTCTTCAGGTCGGACAGCAACTGGTCGCGGGTGCCGGTTTGGGTAGGGATCTTTTCCATCATGGTAGGCCTCGTCAAAGAAGGGTTGAATGCTTTTTGTGCAATATTACCTGAATGCATAGTCTAGCGCGACACCAATGAACAGTGCGGCGCCAAGCCAATTGTTGTGACGAAAAGCCTTGAAGCAGGCCATGCGTTCGCGATCGCGGATCAGGGTGTAGTGGTAGAGCGCCATGCCGGCCGCGACCACGACGCCGCCCACGAACCACCAGCGCAGGCCCAGGTACCAGCCGCACACCAGGTCGATGGCCAGCGCCGCGCCGTAGCACAGCATGACCGCGGCCACGTCGAAGCGCCCGAAGGTGATGGCCGAGGTGCGCATGCCGATCTTGAGGTCGTCGTCGCGGTCGACCATGGCGTATTCGGTGTCGTAGGCGACGGCCCAGAACACGTTCGCCACCAGCAGCCACCAGGCCACTGCCGGCACCGTGTCCTGCACGGCGGCCCAGGCCATCGGGATGCCGAAGCCGAACGCGATCCCGAGATAGGCCTGCGGGATCGCGAAGAAGCGCTTGAAGTAGGGGTAGGTGCCGGCCACGATCAGGGCCAGCACCGACAGCTGCTTGGTCAGCGTGTTGAGCGGCAGGATCAGCAGGAAGGAGAGCAGTGCCAGCACCCCCGCCACCATCAGCGCTTCCCAGCCGCGGATCTTGCCGCTGGTGAGCGGGCGGTCGACGGTGCGCTTGACGTGCTTGTCGAAGTCGCGGTCGGCATAGTCGTTGATGGCGCAGCCGGCCGAACGCATCAAGGCGGTGCCGACGACGAAGATCGCCAGCACGGTCATGTCCGGCACCCCGTCGGACGCCATCCACAGGGCCCACAGGGTCGGCCACAGCAGCAGGAGGATGCCGATCGGCTTGTCGGCTCGGATCAGGCGGAAATAGAGCGCCAGCTTGTTCATGATGTTGCGTCTTGTCGAGCAAGAACTGTTGAGCAGAAGACAGGGATTCTAAAGCCTTTTGGCGGAAGCGGCCGGCGCGCGTCTCCTATCCGGAAAGTTGCCATTTTGTTGTCATCGAACCGACATCTTTGTTTGTTTTAATGCATCGGCTCGCAACGCACGGATGAGCACCAGCCCGCCGTTCACCACCCATTGGAGAAGCAAGCATGACCGACAAAGACCTCCCCCCACCGAATTCGCCGCTGAGGCGCAACCTGCTCAAAGGCCTGGCCGGCTCGACCGCGCTGCCCTTCATCGGCGCCTTTGCCGCACTGCAGGCACAGCAGGCCATGGCCGCCAATGGCGTCACCACCCTGGTCGACAGCCCCTACGGCCCGATCTCCCCGGTCAAGGACCTGGCGACCGGCCTGCCGCTGCTGCAGCTGCCGGCCGGCTTTACGTATAAAAGCTTCGGCTGGCGCGGCGACCGGATGAGCGACGGGAAGACCTGTCCGGGCGGCCATGACGGCATGGGCGTGGTCCTGTCGCGCAAGCTGGGCCGCAGCACCGAGCTGGTGCTGGTGCGTAACCACGAAATCGGCGGCACTTCCCCCGGCAACTTCCTGGATGCGGTCGGTGTCTACGATAGCGGCACCGTCAGTACGGGCGTGAGCAACCGCTTCGGCGGCGGCACCACCAACCTGCTGTTCCGCGACGGGAACTGGGTCAGCATGACGCCCAGCCTTGGCGGCACCCAGACCAACTGCGCGGGCGGCATCACTCCCTGGGGTACCTGGCTCAGCTGCGAAGAAGTCGGTTCGGACAATGTCAGCGCCTCGGGCAAGAAGCACGGCTACGTGTTCGAAGTCCATGCGGACCCCGCGCTCACCACCGGCCAGCCGATCAAGGGCATGGGGCGCTTCGCGCACGAAGCCGCCGCCGTCGATCCGGCCACCGGCATGGTCTACCAGACCGAGGATTCCTCGGGCAAGTCGGGCTTCTACCGCTACGTCCCGGACATCCGGACCGGCGCCTACGGCAGCCTGGCCCTGGGCGGCGTGCTGCAGATGGCCAAGGTCAAGGGCGTCAACAACGTCAACCTGGCCACCATGCCGGTCGACGCCACCGTGGAACTGGAGTGGGTGAACATCGCCGATCCGGACGCCAACCGCGGCGACGCCACCGGGCCGAGCGGCGTGCGCATCACGAATGCCGCCGGTCCTTTCGTGCAGGGCTGGGTGCAAGGCGCCGCGCGCATGAATCGCGGCGAGGGCATCTGGTACGCGCAAGGCAAGGTCTACGTGATGGATACCGCGGGCGGCGCCGTGTCGCGCGGCACCATCTGGGAACTCGACCTGGCTACGCAGGTGCTCAAGTGCATCTACTCGAGCCCGAGCGCCCTGGTGGGCAATATGGGCGACAACCTGACCGTCAGCCCGCGCAACGCCATCCTGATCTGCGAGGATGCCTCGACCGCCGCCACCGACGCCTTCGGCTTCGGCCAGCGCCTGATGGGCCTGACCGGCGCGGGCGACGCCTACATCTTTGCCAAGAACAACATCAACCTGAGCGCCGCCCAGCTGACGGGCGCAGGCAAGCTGGCCTCGCTCGCCGGCGACCAGCGCGGCAACGAATTCGCCGGCGCCTGCTTCGACCCGACCGGCCGCTACCTGTTCGTCAACATCCAGACCCCGGGCGTCACTTTTGCGATTACCGGTCCGTGGGCCCTGGGCCCTTTATGAGCGCATTCCAGACCAAACGGAGAACCCCATGAAATTGACCAAACTGTGTGCATTCGCCGGCGCCCTGGTGCTGTCCGGCGCCGCCAACGCCGCCCTCCTGACCGGCAGCGCCGGCGCCAACCCCGTCGAGGATTTCAGCGGGGCGGGCAGCGTGGCCTTCAACCTCGACCTGCGGGATTTCAGCAGCAGCACGCTGAACTTCGTGCTGGAAGCGGATGACCTGCAGGGTCCGCTCAGCTTCGATGCGCTGGTGCGCAACCTGGCCGGGTCCGACCTTGGCCGCTTCACTTTCAGCCTGCAGGGCATCCGCTTCGCCAGCCCCGGCAGCGTCACGCCGGCCTTCGGCAGCATCAAGGCGATCGATGCGGGCGCCACCACCGCCGTGATCCACTTCGCCACGCCGGAGTACGCCGAGTTCCAGTTCGGCGACGTGTTCGGCGCTGCCGGCCAGGACTGGCTGCTCGACACCGCCGGCCTGCAGGCAGGCGACCGCTTCAGCATCACCGCGACCGTGCCGGAACCCTCGACCGCCGCGTTGGTGCTGCCGATGCTGTGCATGGCCGGCCTGACCGCCGCCGCCCGCCGCCGCAGGAAGGACTGAGCACTTATCCAGGTGTGAAGGAAAGGGCTTGCCGGTACAATCGGTCTCCTGCCGACAAGCTCTTCTTCATCATGCATATCTGGGTCGATGCCGACGCCTGCCCGGGCGTCATCAAGGACATTCTTTTTCGCGTGGCCGAGCGCCTGCAACTGGACGTCACGCTGGTGGCCAACCAGCTGATCCGGGTGCCCGGTTCGCGCTTCATCCGCGCCCTGCAGGTGCCAAGCGGTCCGGACGTGGCCGACGCCGAGATCGTCGCGCGCGTGAACGCGGGAGACATCGTCGTCACCGGCGACATCCCGCTGGCGGCGCAGGTGCTGGAGAAGGGCGGGCTGCCGCTCAATCCACGCGGCGAGTGGTACACCAAGGACACGATCGCCCAGCAACTCACGATGCGCGCCTTCATGGAAGAGCTGCGCGGCAGCGGCGTCGATACCGGCGGGCCGGCCGCCTTCAGCCAGGCCGACAGCCGGAATTTCGCGAATGCGCTGGACCGGCAGCTGGCGCGCTCACACATCCGTAGGGTGGGCGGCTCCACTCCTACGACATGATCATTCGCGCTACTGCTGCCGCCCACGCGTTCAGCTCCCTCATGAGCAGACGCGCCGGCTATTCGTAGTGTGCTTGAACGCGTGGGCGGCTTCACCATGCTGGCTGATCACCCCGTCGGGTATAGCCGCCCACCCTACAAGAATCAGGCGGCGGCTTCGAGCGCCACCATGTCCACGCCGGGCAGCTTGCACTCGCCCACCGCCGCGGCCACCGCGTCGATCGCCGCGCGGCGAGTAAAACTCTTGCGCCACAGGATGACGACCCGGCGCGAGGGCGCCGGATGGGAGAAGGGCACGTAGGTCAGCAGGCCGTTGGGGTCGTGCATGTCGGCCACCGAGGCGCGCGGCAGCACGGTCAGGCCGATGCCGCTCGCCACCATGTGGCGGATGGTCTCCAGCGAGGAGCCTTCGAAGGTGCGCTGCATGCCGTTGCCCGGCGACGAATAGCGCGCCATCTCCGGGCACACTTCCAGCACCTGGTCGCGGAAGCAGTGGCCCGCGCCCAGCAGCAGCATGGTTTCCAGCTTCAGGTCGTCGGCCGGGATTTCCTTGCGCTTGGCCCAGGGATGCGAGCGCGGCATCGCCACCACGAAGGGCTCGTCGTACAGGGTCTGCATCGACATGCCGTGTTCCGGCAGGGGCAGGGCCACGATGGCGGCGTCGAGCTCGCCCTGGCGCAGCAGTTCGAGCAGCTTGTGGGTGTAGTTCTCCTGCAGCACCAGCGGCATTTGCGGCACGGTGTCGATCAGGCGTTTCACCAGCGGCGGCAGCAGGTAGGGGCCGATGGTGTAAATCACGCCCAGGCGCAGCGGCCCGGCCAGCGGGTCCTTGTTCTGTTTCGCCAGTTCCTTGATGGCGGCGGTCTGCTCCAGCACGCGTTCGGCCTGGGCCACGATCTGCGCGCCCAGCGGCGTGACGGAGACTTCGGAACCGCCGCGCTCGAACAGCGTTACCCCGAGCTCGTCCTCGAGTTTCTTGATGGCGACGGAGAGGGTGGGTTGGGCGACGAAGCAGGCTTCGGCGGCATGCCCGAAGTGTTTGGCGCGCGCCACGGCGACGATGTATTTCAGCTCGGTCAGTGTCATAGGTTTTTTCCACGATGTCACGGCTGGTATGCCGTTTATCCTGACATAATGTTGGCATTTAGTCAGCCAGGATTTCATCACCCCCTCATCATAGTCGATATAATTGCCGGGCAGGATTTCCGCCTGCGTTTACGCGAGGTACCCATGTCGTCCACCTTCGGTCCGGCGGAAGCCCAGGCCTACATCCACAAGCTGCTGACGGTCATGCATCACCAGGGCGGCTCCGACCTGTTCATCTCCAGCGATTTCCCGCCCAGCATGAAGCACCAGGGCGCGATGAAGCCCCTGAGCCAGCAGCGCCTGTCGGGCGAGGTCACGCGCGCGCTGGCCCTGTCCCTGATGAACGAGCGCCAGCGTCTCGAATTCGAAGCCGAGATGGAGTGCAACTTCGCGATCTCGCTCCCCGGCGTGTGCCGCTTCCGCGTCAACGTCTTCGTGCAGCAGCAGAGCGTGGGCATGGTGGTGCGCACGATCGCCTCCGAGATCCCGAACTTCGAGAAGCTCGACCTGCCGGACGTGCTGAAGGACGTCGTGATGACCAAGCGCGGCCTGGTGCTGGTGGTCGGCGGCACCGGTTCCGGCAAGTCCACCACGCTGGCGGCGATGATCGACTACCGCAACAGCAACTCGGCCGGCCACATCATCACCGTGGAAGACCCGGTGGAGTACGTCCACAAGAACAAGAACTGCCTGGTCACGCACCGCGAGGTGGGCGTGGACACCCATTCCTGGCACAACGCCCTGAAGAACACGCTGCGCCAGGCGCCGGACGTGATCCTGATCGGCGAGATCCGCGACACCGAGACCATGGAGCACGCGATCGCCTTCGCCGAGACCGGCCACCTGTGCCTGGGCACCCTGCACGCGAACAACGCCAACCAGACCCTGGACCGCATCATCAACTTCTTCCCGGAAGAGCGCCGCAACCAGCTCCTGATGGACCTGTCGTCCAATTTGCGCGCGGTGGTGTCGCAACGCCTGATCCGCACGGAGGACGGCAAGGGCCGCAAGGCGGCCATCGAGATCCTGCTGAACACCCCGACCATCGGCGAGATGATCCTGAAAGGGAACTTTCAGAACATCAAGGAGATCATGCACAAGTCGCGCGAACTCGGCATGTGCACCTTCGACCAGGCCTTGTACGAACTCTACAACAAGGGCTACATCGGCTACGATGAAGCGATCCGCAACGCCGATTCGGCCAATGGCCTGCGCCTGCAGATCAAGCTCTCGGGCGAGCGCAAGGGGCCGGACGGCAGCGCAGGCAGGGCCACCGAGCTGTCGATGGCGATCGAGGAAGAACCGGAAGACGACGCACCCACTACCACCTGATTTTTTACAAGCCTTATGCCTGCATTCGAAAACAAGATCTGCACGCGCGCCGAGCTGGCGCAGCGTATCGCCCAATTACCGAAGCCGGTGGTGCTGACCAACGGCGTATTCGACATCCTGCACCGCGGCCACGTGACCTACCTGGCGCAGGCGCGCGAACTGGGGGGCTCGCTGGTGGTGGCCGCCAACACCGACGCCTCGGTCAAGCGCCTCGGCAAGGGCGACGACCGCCCGCACAACACCCTGGCGGACCGCATGGCGGTGCTGGCGGCACTGGAATCGGTGAGCCTGGTGGTGGACTTCGACGAGGACACCGCGCTTGCCGTGGTGCTGGAGGCGCGCCCGGAAATCTATGCCAAGGGCGGCGACTACGACATGACGAAGATTCCGGAAGGGCAGGCGGTGCTGGCCTATGGCGGGCGGGCGGTGGCGGTCGACTTCGAGCATGACCGCTCGACGACCAAGCTGGTGGCCAGGATCCGGGGCTGACAAAGGAGTCCGCATGCTGATCGCCCAAGTCACCGACCTGCACCTGCACGCGGACCCCGGCCATCCAAACCTGGCGCGTTTCAACAGGGTGCTGGATCACCTCCTGTCTCTGCAGCCGCAGCCCGCACTGCTGGTCCTGAGCGGCGACCTGGCCGACGACGGCGCGCTGGAGAGCTACCGGCACCTGCGGCAGGCCTTGGCGCGCTGGCCGCATCCGCTGCGTTTCGCGCTGGGCAACCACGACCATCGTGGGCATTTCCGCGCCGTGTTCGGCGAGCGCCACGACGCGGACGGTTTCGTGCAGGGCCGCGCCGAGTTCGGCGGACTGGAGGTCCTGGTCCTCGACAGTCTCGAGGAGGGCCGCCACGGCGGCGCCTTCTGCGAGGCGCGCGCCGCCTGGCTGCGCCAGGCCGTGCAGGACAGCCGGGGTGCGCCGCTGCTGGTCTTCCTGCACCATCCGCCCGTCGACGTCGGCATCCCCTGGATCGACCCGGGGCCGGGCCAGGACTGGATCGCCCGCCTCGACGCCGCGCTGCAGGGCGCGCAGGTCGCGGGCATCTGCACCGGCCACGTGCACCTGGCAGGCGTGTTTTCCTGGCGCGGCCGCCAGGTCGTGACCTGTCCGTCCTCGTCCTCGGACCTGAGCCTGGCTTTCTCGCCCATGGCGGCCGGGCAGCCGGACGGCCGGCCACTGGTGGAGCAGGGCGAGCCGGCCTTCGCGCTGCACCGCTGGGAAGACGGCGCCCTGGCGACGCTTTTTGGCCGCTGCCCGCAGCGCCTGCTGGCCCGCTGGGATGCCGGCACGCAGCCCATGGTGGCGGCCATGCTGGCCGAAAAAAAACCGGCCTAGGCGATCCTGTCGCTCTCGATGCGGCCGTCCACCAGGGTGATGGTGCGGTCGCATTGCTCCGACAGGCGCGGGTCGTGCGTCACCAAGAGCACCGCGCAACCGAACTCGCGGTTGAAACGGCGGAACAGCTGGAACACTTCGGCGGCGGATTTGCTGTCGAGGTTGCCGGTCGGTTCGTCCGCCAGCAGCAGGGCCGGGCGGGTCACCAGGGCGCGCGCCACCGCCACGCGCTGTTGCTGGCCGCCCGACAACTGGTCGGGCTTGCGTGCTTCCATGCCCGCCAGTCCCACCTGCTCCAGCAGGGCGCGGGCGTGATCGGCCTGCGCGCGGGTAGGCTTGCCGCCCACGGCCATCAGCGGCATCAGCACGTTCTCCAGCGCGGTAAAGGCCTGGATCAGGTGGTGGAACTGAAACACGAAGCCGATGGTGCCGCCGCGCAGGGCGGTACGGCGGGCGTCGTCCATGGCGCTGGTCGGCTCGCCGAGCAGGAACAGCTCGCCCGCCGTGGGCCGGTCGAGCAGGCCGATCAGGTTGAGCAGCGTGCTCTTGCCGGACCCCGAGGCGCCCACCAGGGCGGCGAAGTCGCGCCGCTCCAGGCGCAGGTCGATACCGTGCAGCACCTCGACCTCGGTCGGCTTGCCGACGTTGTAGCTCTTGCGCAGGCCGTCCAGGCGCAGCACTTCCTGGCCGGCGTCGTGCCCGGGATCGCGTTCAGACATGGCGAATCGCCTCCACCGGATCGAGGGCCGCCGCGCGCCGCGCCGGCACCGCCGCCGACACGATCCCGGTCACGGTCGCCAGCGCCGCCGCGCCCGCCAGCAGCGCGGGATCGAGCGGGATGGTGAACAGCTTCGGCCCGAAGGTATTGAACGCGCCCACCAGGGCGTAGCCGGCGCCGCCGCCCAGCAGCGAACCAGCCAGCCCGAGCAGCGCGCCCTGCACCAGGAACACGCGCAGCATCTGCCCGCGCGTGATGCCCATTGCGCGCAGGATTCCGATCTCGCGGGTGCGCTGGACCACGCTGACCGACAGCACGCTGGCGATGCCGAGGGCCACGCTCAGGGCCACGAAGGTGCTGATCATCCGCGTCGACAGGCTTTGCGAGCGCAGCGCGTTCATCAGCTGCGCATTGGTCTCCATCCAGCTCTCCACTTTCAGGCCGGTCAGGCGGGCGGTGCGCGCGGCGATCTCGCGCGCCGCGAAGATGTCGTCCACGGTCAGGTCGATCACGGTGGCGGCGCCCGGCAGGTCGAGCAGCGACTGGGCCTGCTTCATGTCCAGGTAGACGTAGCGCGCATCCAGCTCGCGCACGCCCAGCTCGAAGATGCCGGCCACGTTCACCACGCTCTCGCGCCCCTGGCCGCCATCGAGCCGCAGCTTGTCGCCGACCCGCATGCCGAGGTCCTTGGCCAGCTGCCTGCCGATCACCGCGTCGCCCGCGCCGATGCGGAAGGCCCCTTCCACGATGTCCTGCTGGATCGGGATGATGCGCTGGTAGCGCGGCGGATCGATGCCCACCAGCGCCACCGACTCCAGCGCATCGCCGCGCCGCGCGAAGGCCGGTCCCGAGATCAGGGGCGAGACCGCCGTGATGCGCGGCAGGGTGTCGAGCACGTCGCGCACTTCCTGCCAGTTGTTGATCGAGCGCAGGCGCTGGGCGCGCTTGCTCTCCAGTACCAGCTGGGTGGTGCCCGCGGCCGGCGGCAGTACCCGGTTGTGCTCTTCGGTGGGCTGGACCTTGATGTGGGCCTGGGTGCCCAGGGTACGGTCGATGATGTTGGCCTGCAGCCCGTTGATCAGGGCGGTCAGGAACACGATGACGGCGACGCCGACGCCGATCCCCACCAGGATCAGGATGCTCTGCGCCCGCCCTTCGCGCAGGAAGCGGGTGGCGATGGTCCACTCGAGCCACATGGGTCAGTCCAGCCTGGCCGGCAGTTCCCTGCGGGTGGCCGAGTCGGCCGGCATCGCGGCCGGCGCCGGCCGTACCCGGTCGCCGGCGCGCAGGGTGGCGGGCGGATCGGCCAGCACCCAGTCGCCGGCGCGCAGGCCGGCCGTGACCTCGGTCTGGACCAGGCCGCGCAGGCCGAGCTGCACGCGGCGCCGCTCGGCCCGGCCGTCCGCCACCACCCAGGTCTCGGCCTGCCGGCCCTGCACCGCCAGCAGGGCGTCGTTCGGGACCACGATGGCGTGCTCGCGCCGGCCGGTTTCCACGTTCACCGAGACGGTCATGTCCTGGCGCAGGAAGGCGGGCGCCGGATCGACCGCGAGGCGCAGGTCCACGGTGCCGCGCTGGGGATCGACGGCTGGGGCGATGAAATCGACCCGGGCCTTGAAGGGCTGCAGCGGATAGGCGTCGGCGACGCAGAGCGCGCCCTGGCCGACGGCCAGCACTTCGAGATTCTTCTCGTCCACCGGCACCAGGATCTCGGTGTCTCCCGCGCGCGCGATCTCGAACAGGATGCGGCCCG
>NZ_DKJX01000015.1:0-306 GCF_002454935.1 Massilia sp. UBA6681 | reverse complement strand
TCGAACAGGATGCGGCCCGGCTGCACCAGGTCGCCCGGCTCGGCGTTGCGGGTCAGGACGGTGCCGGCGACTTCGGCGCGGATGGTGGTCTTGGCCAGCTGCGCCCTGGCATTGGCGAGCCGCGCGCGCGCCGCCTGTTCGCCCGGATTGCCCGGCACCAGCGCACGCGCGGCCAGGCGTGCCTGCTCGGCCGCGATGCGGGCCACGGTTTCGGCCTGCGCCGCCTGTTCCATGGCCTCGCGCGTGATCATCTGGCGCTGGAACAGGTCGCGCCGGCGCGCCGCTTCACGGCTGGCCTGGGCCCGC
>NZ_DKJX01000126.1:0-30709 GCF_002454935.1 Massilia sp. UBA6681 | reverse complement strand
TGGGCGGCATCGTCGGCGCCAGCACCAGCGGCGGCGGCGGCAAGCGCGCCGCGGGCGGCGCGGCGATCGGCGCCGCTGCCGGCGCGGTGATCGGCAACATCTGGTCCAAGCGCATGGAAGCACAAAAGCAGGCCATGGAGCAGGCAACCCAGGGCACCGGCGTGCAGGTCAGCCAGACCGCCGACAACCGCCTGAAGCTCGACATCCCGAGCGACGTCTCGTTCGATACCGGCCGTTCCGACATCAAGTCGAACTTCCAGCCGGTGCTCGACCGCTTCGCCTCCACGCTGCAGGAAAACCCGGGCACCACCGTGGTCATCATCGGCCACACCGACAACACCGGCACCGATGCGATCAACCAGCCGCTGTCGGTCGACCGCGCCGCCCGCACCCGCGATTACCTGGCTGGCCGCGGCGTCAACCCGGGCCGTATCACCATCGAAGGCCGCGGTTCGCGCGAGCCGATCGCGTCGAACAGCGATGCGTCGAGCCGCGCACGCAACCGCCGCGTCGAGATCTACGTGGCGGAGCGCGGTCAGGGATAATTCCCACCCTGTCTAGACAAGGGCCGGCTCTGCCGGCCTTTTTCTTTGGCTTTGAATAAGTTTTTCTTATTCATTACACATCAATCATGTGCTTTCCTTATGGGTGTCGCAATTTATAAACAAATTACCAAACAAATTTGACTTTTGTTTGCCCGGAATGTTTTGATGGCGGGCTCAGGTGAATGTTCACACATTGTCACGTTCGCCGGAGATGTCATCAACAAGCGTAAGACGCCGCCCCGCTCGCGGATCGCGGCTGTGTTTCAGAAGTTTCGGAGAAATTTTGTCTAAGCAGCAACTCGTAGTAAAGCGCAGCGTCATCGCTGTCGCTGTGGCCCTGGCTTCCACCAGCGCCGCGTTTGCCCAGCAAAACGCTGAGGCCTCGGTCCAGAAAGTCTACGTGACCGGTTCCAACATCAAGCGCGCCGACAAGGAAGGTTCCTCGCCCGTCGCCACCATCAATGCCAAGCAGATCGCCGCGACCGGCGCCAACACCGTGTCGGAACTGCTGCATTCCATCCCGGCCTTCGGTTCGGGTACCTCGAACGACATCACCGACGGCAGCTTCTCGAAAGGCGCCTCGACCGCGTCGCTGCGCGGCCTCGGCTCGTCCTCGACCCTCATCCTGCTCAACGGCCGCCGCATCACCGCGTCGGCCTACGCCGACCCGAACCAGGGCAAGTCGGCCGTGTATGACCTGAACACGATCCCGGTCTCGGCGATCGAACGCGTCGAGATCTTCAAGGACGGCGCATCGGCCGTCTACGGCTCGGACGCGATCGCGGGCGTGATCAACTTCATCACCAAGTCGAACTACCAGGGCGGCGAAATCACCGCCGCGACCAGCGCCAACGACAACCTCGAATTCGCACGCCGCAACGTGGCAGGCGTGTTCGGCTTCGGCGACCTGCAGGAAGACCGCTACAACGCCTTCTTCACCTTCGACGTGGCTTCGCGCGACCGCACCGGCATCCGCGACGCCCGCGACGTGAAGCAGCACATGTACGCCGACATCAACGCGCGCCTGAACGAATACGGCAGCTATGTCTCCAGCCAGCCGTTCTTCTTCCGCGAGCGTACCGCCGGCGCGCGCAACTTCGCCACCACCCTGGCCAACGGCGCCGACATCGTCAACCGCCTCGGCTGCGATCCGTCGCAGCAGGTCACCGGCAACCGCGACAAGCACAACCTCACCGCGACCTCGATGCTCAACGGCCGCACCTTCTGCAACTACGACACCTGGAGCAACCAGGAAGCGCAGTCGAAGGGCAACGACGCCAACCTGCTGGGCAAGCTGACCTACCAGGTGGCTCCGGACATCACCGCCTTCGTCGAAGCCGGCTACACCCGCACCGAGCGCGAATACACCAGCAATTCCTCGACCATCGTGTCGACCTCGCCGACCACCGTGTTCCGCGCCGACGGCACCGCCAGCGACTACCAGCTGATCCTGCCGGCCGGCCATCCGGACAACCCGTGGAGCACCTCGCGCGCAGCCGTGGGCTACCGCTTCTCCGGCATCGACGGCGGCGCCAAGAACGTCAACCAGTCGGGCCGCCTGCTGGCCGGCCTGAAGGGCACCAGCGGCGCCTGGGACTGGGAAACCGCCCTGCTGCTGAACCGCAGCGAGCGTACCGAGACCATGAAGGGCATGCTGTACCGCCCGACCATCGACCGCATCGTCAGCGAAGGCCGCACCCTGGCCCAGACAGCCAGCGACAGCAACGCCTACCGCGACGTGGTGAACGAGGGCTACGCCCAGGTCAGCCAGTTCGACGCCAAGGCATCGACTACCCTGGGTAGCCTGGCCGGCGGCGACATCGGCCTGGCCTTCGGCGGCGAGATCCGCCAGGAAAAGCTGGCGCTGACCCCGGACTACCAGACGCAGGTCGGCAACATCATCGGCCTGGCCAACTCGCTGGTCGACGGCCGCCGCATGGTGAAATCGGCCTTCGTCGAACTGCGTACCCCGTTCACGAAGAACTTCGAAATGGACTTCGCCGGCCGCTACGACAAGTACCCGCTTGAATCCAGCTTCGTGCCGAAGGTCGGCGCCAAGTTCATCGTCAACGACAAGCTGACCTTCCGCTCGTCCTACGCCGAAGGCTTCCGCGCCCCGGCCCTGTCGCAGATCGCCGAAGGCGGCGTACAGTCGTTCTCGACCCTGGTCGACACCGTGCGCTGCCCGGACGGCAAGAACCCGCTGGACGGCGCCGACGCGTCGGACTGCCGCCGCAGCATCTCGTCGCGCTCTAAGGCCAACCCGGACCTGAAGCCGGAAACCTCGAAGAGCTTCTCGTTCGGCGCAATCATCGCCCCGACCAGGAACATCGACATCCTGGTGGACTACTACAAGATCCGCAAGGAAGACGAAACCGCCCTGCTGTCGGCCGGCTACGTGGTGGATCACCCGGACCTTTACCCGGGCCTGGCCATTCGTGACACCAACCCGGCAAACCAGCTGATCGGCGCCAACGGCCAGCCGATCCCGGGCACCGGTCCGCTGACCGCCGTGAACCGCTACTACGTGAACCAGGGCGCAACCGAGACCTCGGGCCTGGACCTCGAAGTGGCGCACCGCCTGAACCTGGGCGACAACGGCCGCCTGACCACCAAGTTCGACTGGTCCTACGCGCTGACCTTCAAGCGTTCGGAGCGTCCGGGCGAAGTGGAGGCCAACGTGGTCGGCACCGCCGGCGGCTACTCGGACTGGGCGATCACCGTGGGCGACATCCCGCGTCACCGTGCCCACCTGTCGACCAACTGGTCGAAGGGCGCGCACTCGCTGACCGGCTCGGTGGACTTCGTCTCGCCGATCTCGCTGCTGCGCCGTACCGACAACGACGTCACCTACCCGGTGCCGTATTGCCACTACGGCGCCGGCCAGCCTGCTGGCGCCACCAGCCTGGGCGGCCTGGAGAAGTTCAGCAACTGGGTGCACGACTGCCAGGTACCGGAATGGACCACGTTCAACGTCGCCTACTCGTACAGCGGCTTCAAGAACTGGACCCTGTCGGCCAACATCAAGAACATCTTCGACACCGCGGCTCCGTACGATCCGCGTTACCCGACCGAAGGTTTCAACACCCAGCTGCACAATGCGATGGGCCGTTACTTCCGCGTGAGCGCAAGCTACAAGTTCTGATCGAGCGACTGGCCTGAACGAAAGCCGCCTGGCGAGAGCCCGGCGGCTTTTTTTACGTCGATACGCTATAGTCGTCCTCACCGCATTCGGAGCCTTCCATGCAAGACGACGACCCGATCCGCATCCTGAAACAGGAAACCCTCTCCGACGATTACTGCGCTCTCAAGAAAGTCACTTTCAGGCAGCGCCGCCGCGACGGCAGCGAGCAGGAACAAAGCCGCGAGGTCTACGCGAATGCCGGCGGGGTCGCCGTGCTGCTCTACAACCCGGAGCGGCGCACCGTCCTGCTGACCCGCCAGTTCCGCCTCGGCGCGCACCTGGCCGGCCGTGAGGGCTACGTGATCGAAGCCCCGGCCGGCAACCTGGACGACACCGACCCGGGCGAGCGGGTACGCGCCGAACTGTGCGAGGAAACCGGCTTTCGCGGCCATGGGCTGCGCAAGGTAATCGAATTCTTGCCGAACCCCTCCTCGCTCACGGAGACGGTGCACTGCTTCCTGGGCGAATACGGGGAGCGCGACCGCAAAGGCAAAGGCGGGGGCAAGGAGGAGGAAGGCGAGGACATCGAAGTCCTCGAGATGGACGTCGACGAGGCTTTCAGGCAGGTGAAGGAAGGCGGCATCAATGACGCCAAGACGGTGATCCTGCTGCAGTTCCTGCGCGAGGAACTGCAGCAAGCAAACGGATCACATCCGTAGCGTGGGCGGCAAAGCCGCCCACCCTACGAAAAGCACAATGCGGTGTCAGGTGGTTTCGGTAAACGCCAGGTACAGCTCGCGCGCACGGCGCGCCACCGGGCCGGCGTCGAGCGTGCGGTCCTCGTAGCGCGTGCACGGCGTCACCTTGCCGTAGTTGCCGGTACTGAAGATCTCGCGCGCCGTCATCAACTCCTCCGGCGCCACGCTCCGCTCTTCCACGTGCACACCCTCCGATGCCAACAGCGCGATCACGCGCGCGCGGGTAATGCCGGCCAGGAAGGTGCCGTTCAGCTTCGGCGTCACCACGGCGCCATCCTCGGCCACGATGAACAGGTTCGAGGACGCGAACTCGGCCACGTTGCCGTCGGCGTCGAGCATGATCGCCTGGTCGAAGCCGCGTGCTTTGGCCTCGCGCATGGCGCGGGTCGAGTTGGCATACAGGGCCGAGGCCTTGGCGTCGGTCGGCGCCATGTCCGGCTGCGGGCGGCGCAGGGTCGACAGGCAGCTCGAGAAGCCGGTGAACGGCGGCAACGGCGCGTCGAAGATCGTCAGGGCGAACTGGCTGGCCTCGGCCACCGGGATCAGGAAGCCCTCGGTACCGAACACCAGCGGGCGGATATACAGCTCGGCGTCAGGCGGGAACTTGGCCACGCCTTCGCGCACCAGGTTTTCCATCTCGTCCACGCTCAGCGGGCAGCGCAGGCCCAGCTTCTCGCTCGAGGCGATCACGCGCTCCAGGTGCGGGCGCAGGTCGGGCAGCTTGCCGCGCATGGCGCGCGCACCGTCGAAGACCGAGGAGCCCAGCCACAGGCTGTGGTCCATCGCGCCGTACAGCGGCACATTGCCTTCAGTCCATTGTCCGTTGAAATAAGTCAGGTACATGCATGCCTCGTTTTACATTGATACAGCCCGTCAGTGTAACGCTTTCAGCGGGTTCATTGTTCGGTGGCGAACCATGAAGTGGCTTTGCCTCGCGTACACTATGGCTTTCCAGTATCAACATTGCCCATGCTTGCCATTCTCGAACGGATCAACCCCGACAGCGACCATATCGACCTGCTGGTCGACCTGGTCGATTGCCTGCGCCCGCGTAATCGCTGGGTCTGGCAAAAGGCGGACGATCCGGCGCAAAACGTGCGCACGCTGACCCAGCTGCTCAAGGGCAATCCGTCGCAGGCCTGGGCGCTGCGGCGCTACCTCACGACCATGCTGGAACGGCGCCGCCACACCAGCCTGTACAGCGACATCGGCATCCTCTCGAACGACGGTTTCGTCACGGAGCTGAAGCGGCGCGTCACCTACCGCTTCCTGCCGCCGGCGCTCAACGACCTCTACCTGTCGGACGCGCTCGACCAGGTGCTGTACGACGAGGACGACCACCAGTGGATCTGCATGGTGCCGACCGCCGACTGGATGGAGCTGTTCGACGTCATCGCGAACGCCCCGCCGCCCCAGGACCGCAGCGGCGGACCGGCCACACCCGACCGGGCCCGCTACGTCACCCTGATGGGCCTGCTGGACGCGATCCGCACCCTGTCCTGCCGCATCTGCGCCCTGGGCCTCGAGCCGCGCCTGATCCACAGCTACAGCGAGATCGAGGATTTCGACTCGCCCTTCCTGATGCAGAACATCGAGGTCAACCGCTACCTCGACGAATACGCGCGCTACCTGGACGGCAAGATCGAACAGCCGGAAGACGCGCGCCACCTGCTGGTGATGCTCGACCAGTGCGAAGAGGTGGTGCTCAAGATCCGCCGCGGCGCCCAGTCCACCGGCACCAGCGTGGCGCTGACCTACCTGCTGGTGGCCTTGCACCAGAGCATCGACCGGCTGCACAAGCTGCTCTACCTGGTAGACCTCAGCGGCTCCTTGCCGAGCGCGCCGAGCGTGGACCTGGTGGCGGTGGCCAGCCGCGCCGCCAACCCGGAGCGGCCGGAAGCGAGCGGCCGCCGCCTGGCGGCCGTGGCGCTGGCGGAAGAACTGATCGCGGCGCACAACGCCAAGTACCGCATTCGCGGCCTGCTGCGCGACAACGTCGACCTGCTGGCCCGCAACGTCACCGAGAACGCCAGCCGCACCGGCGAACACTACATTGCCGAAACCCGGCGCGACCTGCGCCACATGTTCGTGGCGGCCTCGGGCGCCGGCTTCATCGTCGGCTTCATGGCCATGTTCAAGATCATGCTGGGCTACCTGCACACCGCGCCCCTGGTCGAGGCCTTCCTGTTCAGCATGAACTACTCGCTGGGCTTCATCCTCATCTATGTCCTGCACTTCACGGTGGCGACCAAGCAGCCGGCCATGACCGCGCAGCACATCGCCGCCTCGCTGCAGCGCGCGGACAACGGACGCGGGCTGGACGTGGACAGCCTGGCGGACCTTGTCACCAAGGTCTTCCGTACCCAGATAGTAGCCGTGCTCGGCAACGTGTCGCTGGCCTTCCCGGTAGCCTGGGCGATCGCGATCGGCTACAAGGCGATCAACGGCAACCACATCGTCGACCCGGTCAAGGCGCACCACCTGCTGATGGACGTCGATCCGGTCCACAGCCTGGCCCTGTTCTATGCGGCGATCGCCGGCGTCTGGCTGTTCCTGGCGGGCCTGATCTCGGGCTACTACGACAACAAGGCGCTGTACACCCGCATGGGCCAGCGCGTGCGCCAGCTGCGGCGGCTGCGCCGCCTGCTGGGCGAAGAACGGCTCGGCCGCTTCGCCGGCTATATCGAGGATAACCTGGGAGGCCTGATGGGTAACTTCTTCTTCGGCTTGATGCTCGGGATGACCGGCACGATCGGCTTCCTGCTCGGCCTGCCCCTCGACATCCGCCACGTCACCTTCTCGACCGCCAACCTGGCCACCGCCCTCGTCGGCCTCGACTACCACGTGCCGCTCGAGGTGGTGGTCAATGCCGCCTCCGGCGTGCTCCTGATCGGCGCGGTCAACCTCCTGGTCAGCTTCGGCCTGGCGCTGTGGGTGGCGATGCGCGCCCGCAAGATCCGCTTCAAGCGCGGCATCCTGCTGATCCAGGCGCTGGGCCGCCACCTGATCGCCGCGCCCATCGATTTCTTCCTCGGCCCCAAGCAGCAGCCGATCAGCCGCGACTCCAGCAGTGAACTCATCATGAGGGACACGAAATGAACAACAAGCGCCTGACTTCCTTCCTGGCCTTCCTGGCCTTCGTCTGCGTGGTCGCCTCGTGCAAGTCGCTGCCCGATGCCGAGTCCCTGCCCGCGGATCCGGCCAAGGCGACGCCGGCGGTGGCCACGACGCGCGGCATGCTGGACAACAAACAGGCAGCCCAGCTGCTGCGCAAGCGCTGGGCCAACGCCTCGCCCGACCTCAAGCAGCTGGCGGTGCTGGAAGAACAGGCCACCGGCGCGCCGCTCATCCCCGGCAACAAGGTGACGCTGCTGTTCGACGGCCCCGCCACCATGCGCGAAATGATGGCCGCGGCGCGCGACGCCACATCCTCGATCAACCTGGAAACCTACATCTTCGACCGCGACCCGATCGGCATGCAGTTCGCCGAACTGCTGATGGAAAAGCGGCGCCAGGGCGTAATCGTCAACATCATCGCCGACGGGGTCGGCACCCTGGCCACCCCCAAGGAATTCTTCGAGCGCCTGCGCGGCGCCGGCATCAACGTGGTGATCTTCAATCCGGTCAATCCGCTGCAGCGTCCCGGCGCCTGGCAGCTGAACAATCGCGACCACCGCAAGATCATGGTGGTGGACGGCCGCATCGGCTTCACCGGCGGCATCAACATCAGCGAGACCTATGCCAACAGCTCGCTGTTCCGCTCGCGCAAGAAGCCCGAGACGGTCGACGCCGAGCAGGTCGGCTGGCGCGACACCCACATCCGCATCGAGGGCCCGGCGGTGGCTGCGCTGCAGTACGCCTTCATCGACAACTGGGTGCACCAGGACGCCGGCGAACTGCCGCCGGCCGAGTACTTCCCGCGCCTGGCCCCGGCCGGCGACAAGGTGATGCGGGTGCTGGCCACCTCGCCGGACCGCGATTCGGAGATCTACAAGTCACTGATGGTGGCCATGAACGAGGCCAAGAAGTCGATCCACATCACCTCGGCCTATTTCGTGCCGGACCGGCAGATCGTCGATTCGCTGGTCGCGGCGGCCAAGCGCGGCGTGGACGTGAAACTGGTGCTGCCGGGCGTGTCCGACCACGACCTGATCATGTATGCCGGCCAGGCCTTCTACGACGAGCTGCTGGCGGGCGGCGTCAAGATCTACCAGCTGCAGGTGGCGGTGCTGCACGCCAAGACGGCGGTGATCGACGGGATCTGGTCGACCATCGGCTCGGCCAACATCGACCGCCGCAGCTTCATCCACAACTACGAGCTGAACGTGGTGGTGCTGGACCCGGCCTTCGGCAAGGACATGGAAGCGGCCTTCAACGAAGACCTGCGCAGCTCCAAGGAAGTGACGCTGGACCAGTGGCGCCACCGGCCGTGGAAGGACCGCCTGCGCGAATTCATCGGGCGGCTGGCCGAGTACTGGATCTGATCTTTTTTATAGCCCCGCCGCCATCAGGCCATCGATGTGCGGCGTCCACACACTGCCCGTGCGCATGAACTTCTCGGTGGCCATCACCTCGAAGTGGCCGTGCACCACGTCCCAGCCGTAGCGGTCGATCTCGACCTTCTGCGGCTCCACCCGCAGCACGTTGAACGAGTTCACCTCGCCCCGCCCCCGGGTCGAGGTGGCCGTCCCGGCCTGCACCACCAGCGCCGCGTACTCGCTCAACTGGTAGCGCGCCGCCGTGCTGCCCGCATGGCTGGCGTGCATGTGCCCGCCCATCAGGATGTCCACCCCGCACTCGGAGAAGGCCTGCATGGCGCGCGGCGCCCGGTTCACCAGGTCGCGTTCCTCGAAGTGATCGGGCAGGTCGAAGGGATGGTGGGCCACGATGATGCGCGTGACGTCCGGCGGCACGTTCGCCAGCTGCTGGCGCACCACCGCCAGCTGGTCGCGGCTGACCTTGCCGTCCTTGATGGTGAAGGAACGCGCCGTGTTGACGCCGACCACGGCGATCTCCTCGTCGAGGTAGAAGGGATCCAGGTCGTCGGTGATGTAGCGCCGGTAGCGCGCCAGCGGCTTCACGAAGCGGCGGAACACGTTGTACAGCGAGATGTCATGGTTGCCCGGCACGATGATCTGCGGGCCCGGCAGTGTGTCGAGGAAGGCGCGCGCCTCTTCGAACTGTTCCGGCCTGGCGCGCTGGGTCAGGTCGCCAGAGACCACCAGCACGTCCGGGGCGATCCGTTCGATCAGTTCACGCAATGGCGCCAGCAGGCTGTGGTCGACGCGGCCGAAATGCAGATCCGACAGGTGTACGAGTGTGCGCATCCTTTTCCCCGGGTTGGTCTTTTATTCAGATGTCCTGCCGCGGTGCCGGCCGGCCGGCGAGCCGCTCGCGCGCCCGGCGGCGCCGATTGAAGGTGGCGGCGCCGGTGATGCAGATCGCCAGCCAGCCGCAACCCTCGGCCACCGCGGCCAGCACGTCGGACAAATAATGGACTCCAAGATACATCCTCGAGAACGCGACCGTCGCCACCATCGCCAGCGCCAGCACGAAGGGCAGCACCCTGCCCCACCAGGAGCGCGCCTGGCGCGCCACGTAGCAGGCGAGGAAGCCGTACAGCACCGTCGCGCCCATCGCGTGGCCGCTGGGGAAGCTGTAGGTGCTCAGCTCCAGCAGGGGCTCGACGAAATGCGGCCGCGCGCGCTCGAAGGTGTGCTTCAGCAGCACATTGAGGATCTGGCCGCCGGGCACGCTGGCGACCAAGGCCAGCGTCCAGTAGCGGTGCCCGCGCCGGTACAGCCAGATGCCGACCAGCAGGGCCATGGCCAGGATGCCGGGCGTGCTGTGCATGTGGGTGACGAGCATCAGGAAGGCGCGCAGGCCCTCGTTGGCGCGCGCGTGCGCATGCAGCCAATTGGCCACTTCGACGTCGAGCTGGGTGATCGGGGCGCCGGCGACCACGGCGCCGGCCATGTGCGCAAAGACCGCGGTGGCCAGCAAGAGCATCGCCACGCCGGCGGTCAGGTGCAGGCCGTACTGCCCTTCGGCGGAAAAACGGGCGGCGGCAAAGCGGTGGAGTCGGGGAAGGATGTGGTTCGTCATGCCTGGGTCGGGTGGTTTCGCGGATGAGCCTCCATATGTGGGGTCTTGGCGAAAAAACCACAACAATAAAAATTTACTGTATATCCACCCAGTACCTGTAGATTTATACAGTGGTTGTGATATTCTTTACTCACTTCAACGATTTTAATAAAAGGAAACACCATGACCACTCTGAACAGCAACTTCGGCCTGGAATATGCACCTGTCCCTTTTATGGTCCGTCTCGGCCGTCGCGAACTCCTGATCACCCGTGATTTCCGCAAGCGTTTCTATGCGGTGAACCCGATCATCGAATGCGATACCGGCATCGAGGCGGGTCATCTGGAAATCCTGCTGTTCAAGCGCTGGCTTCTCATCCTGTCGAAGGCGCACTAAAAAAACCGCATATTGTTAGGCGAATAAATTCGTTCCTTCAGGGGGAACTGAGCCGTAAGCTGAAGGCTCCAAACTGCCCTCTGAAAGAACAACATGCTTCGCAAAACCTTCCTGCATTCGCTGGCTGCCCTCACCCTGGTGGCGCCGCTTGTGACCCCGGCGACGGCTTTCGCTGCCGACGTCACCCTGCTCAACGTGTCTTACGACCCGACCCGCGAGCTCTACCAGGACATCGATGCCGCCTTCGCCCGCCAATGGAAGGCAAAGACCGGCGGCAAGGTCACAGTCAAGCAATCGCACGGCGGTTCGGGCAAGCAGGCCCGCGCCGTCATCGACGGCCTGTCGGCCGACGTCGTCACGCTGGCGCTGGCCTACGACATCGATGCTATCAGCGAAAAAGGATGGATTGCGCCCGACTGGCAGAAGCGTCTGGCTTACCGCAGCTCGCCCTACACCTCGACCATCGTGTTCCTGGTCCGCAAGGGTAATCCGAAGAAGATCCGCGACTGGGGCGACCTGGTCAAGCCGGGCGTGGCGGTGATCACGCCGAATCCGAAGACCTCGGGCGGCGCGCGCTGGAACCACCTGGCGGCCTACGGCTACGCGCTGCGCCAGCCGGGCGGTTCGCCCGCCAGCGCCAAGGATTACCTGGCCAAGCTGTACAAGAACGTGCCGGTGCTCGACTCGGGCGCGCGCGGCGCTACCACCACTTTTGTCGAACGCGGCATCGGCGACGTGCTGCTGGCCTGGGAAAACGAAGCCCTGCTGGCCCTGCGCGAGCTGGGTCCGGACAAGTTCGAGATCGTGGCGCCGTCGATCAGCATCCTGGCCGAACCGCCGGTGGCCGTGGTCGACAAGAACGTCGACAAGAAAGGCACCCGCAAGGTGGCCCAGGCCTACCTCGAGTTCCTGTACACCGATGAAGCGCAGGATATCGTCGCCAAGAACTACTACCGTCCGGCAGTGGACAAGTTCGCCAAGAAGTATGCCTCGCAGTTCCCGAACGTGAAGCTGTTCCCGATCACCGAACTGGGTGGCTGGGCGCAGGCGCAGAAGGCGCACTTCGCGGATGGCGGGCTGTTCGACCAGATCTACGCGCCGGGCAAGTAAGCCGGGCCTGGCTCTACCGACGGGCGCCGCGGGACGGCGCCCGTTTTCTTGGCGCTGTCAACCTTAACTATGGATGAGGGCGGAACTGCTGAGCTCATCCATGGTCGAATGCCTGTCACCACAGACGGGAACGACCATGCGCGCACCGCATTTCAGGAAGTGGTTTGCCAGACTCCCCGCACTGAACCTGCCCCAGCGCCTGCAGACGCTGGCCGCCCTGCATCCCGCAGCCGGGCTCGACCAAGTCATTGCCCTCATCGGCCAGATCTGCGGAGCGTCGCGCCGCTGCCCCAGCTGTGCCTGCGAACGTTACTACCGGCACGGACAAGCGAACGGCCTGCAGCGCTACCGCTGCCGCGCCTGCGGCCGTACCTATAACGACCTGAGCGGCACGCCGCTGGCCCGGCTGCGGCTGCGTGAAAAATGGCTCGATTACCTTGGCACTGTGCTCGATTCGAAGTCGGTGCGCACAGCCGCCAGCGTGGTCGGCGTACACCGCAATACCGCCTTCCGCTGGCGTCACCGCTTCCTGGAGCGACCCAGGCATGCCCAGCCGAGGCGCCTGGGCGGCATCGCCGAAGCTGACGAAATGTTCATGCTGGAATCGCAGAAAGGCGCGCGCAAGCTGGACCGACCAGCACGCCGGCGCGGCGGCCGGGCCAGCAAGCGCGGCATCTCACGCGAGCTCGACTGCATTCTGGTCGCGCGCGACCGCAGTGGCCAGACTGTCGATGCCGTGGTCGGCCGTGGCGCCTTGACGGCGGCGCAGCTGGAGCGCCACCTGCTGCCCCGGCTCGACCGGCAGGTGCTCTTGGTCAGCGACGGCCATGGGGCGTATCGCAGTTTCGCCCGCAAGCATGGCATTGCGCACGAGGCAGTGAACCTGCGTGCGGGCGTGCGGGTACGCCGCGGTGTTGCCGGGGTCATCCATGTCCAGAACGTAAATGCCTATCACCAGCGCTTCCGGCAGTGGTTGAGCCGCTTCCGCGGAGTAGCTTCGCGCTACCTGCCGAACTACCTGGGCTGGCGCCGGGCGCTCGATGGTGGACGGATCACGACGGTAGAGCATTTGCTGCGCATCGTGATCGGAGTCATCCATAGCTAACGCTGACAGCGCCTTATCTTTCAAGTCTGCGCTGTAGCGGCCTTCCACATCGGGCCGGATTCCTGCAGGCCGCAATAGGCGGCAATCTGCCTGGCCGTGACCCTGGCGATATCCTCGTCGAGCCCGGCGCCGAAGCGGTAGCTGCCATCAAGGGTCTCGATCTCGATCAATCCGTTCCCGATCCCCATCGCGATGTTCTGGGCCTCGGCAGAGAATGAGCCCAGCGCCGGCATTGGCGCGATGCGCACCGCAAGCACGCTGCCTGCGACCAGCGCCAGCACGTCCTCATCCTCCAGCGCCCAGGCTTCCGCCTTGTCGCGATAGACCAGGAGCTCGTCGCGCACGAACAGGTTGCGGTGCAGAATCGCATACAGGAAGGTCGCCATCAGCACCAACACCCACACCTTGAACCAGGAAAAACGTTCTGGCGGACCGTTGAACAGCTCGATCGCAATGAACGCGAGGACGGCCAGGCCGGCGCAGGAGACGGCAATCATCGGCGGCTTCCTCGACGGCGGGCAGACGATGTGCAGCGTTTCAAGGGTCGAAGGAGATGGATGGCCGGTCATGATCGTGGTTCGCGAAAGTCGCCCACACTCTAGGAAAAAAATATCCGCAAGGCAAGCGAAAACGTCGAATTATCCAGCCGGGCTAGCATGGTGACCGTTCATCAACGGCCTGTCCCTGCGGCCGAGCGCCGCGGACAGTCCTCTTCACCCACCTTGAAAGGGACGTACGTCATGGCAATCAGACTCAGGAAACTCCACGATCAGGTCATGGTCATCACCGGCGCCACCAGCGGCATCGGCCTGACCACCGCCCGCATGGCCGCCGCACGCGGCGCCCGCCTCGTGCTGGCCGCGCGCAGCAAGGACGCCCTCGACGAACTGGCGGACGAGATGCGCAGCCGCGGCGCCATGGTCGAGACCGTGGCCGCCGACGTCGGCAACATCGCGGACGTCGAGAAGATCGGCGAGAAGGCCATTGCCCGCTTCGGCCGCATCGACACCTGGGTCAACAATGCCGGCATCTCGGTGTTCGGCCGGCTGGAAGAAGTCAAGCCGGAAGACCACCATCGCCTGTTCCAGACCAACTTCTGGGGCACCGTCAACGGTTCGCTGGAAGCGGTACGGCGCATGAAGCACCGCGGCGGCGGCGCCATCATCAACGTCGGCAGCGAAGTGTCGGAACGCGCCATCCCGATGCAGGGCATGTACGCGGCCTCGAAGCATGCGGTGAAGGGCTTCACCGATGCGCTGCGCATGGAAGTGGAAAAGGAAGGCGCGCCGCTGGCGGTCACGCTGGTGCGCCCGGCCGCGATCGACACCATGTTCGCGGTCCACGCGCGCAACTACATGGACAAGGAACCGGCCCTGCCGCCGCCGATCTACGCGCCGGAAGTGGTGGCCGACGCCATCCTGTACTGCGCCGAGAATCCGAAGCGCGACGCCTACGCGGGCGGCGCCTCGAAGATGATCGCGGCCGGCTCCAGGCTGATGCCGGCACTGTTCGACCGCTACATGAACGCCAGCATGTTCAAGCAGCAGAAATCGAACCGCCCCAGCGCGGCGAACCGCCGCGACGCCCTCTACAAGCCGGATGAGTCGACCGAACTGCGCCAGCGCCAGGGCATGCCGCAGAACGTCCATGAGCGCAGCCTGTACACCAAGACCAGCCTGCGCTCCTCCCCATTGATGACCGCCCTGGTGGGCGGCGGTGCGTTGTTAGCCGCCTTCAGCCTCTCGCGGCGGTTTGGTCGTTAAGAAGTCGGTGTCCTCCTCGGTCAGCGGCAGATCGGGGATGGACACGACCTGGTCGGTGTCGATGTCGGCGCCGTCCTTGCCGACCTTGTCGCGCCCGGCCGCGGCGCGCTCGCCGGTGCCGCCCATGTCGCTGTCGCCCGAGAACTCGGCGTCGCCGACATCCGGACCGGCAGTGCCGCCGGCGTGGCTTTCTTCCATGTCCGAGGTGGTGCCGTGGTCGAATTCGAGCGTCTGGTCAGGGTCGAGCGCGTCGGCAAAGCCGGGGCCGCCGACCACATCGCTGCCGGTGTCGGAAATGTCGCTCGGGCCGAGGGAATCGATACCGTGTCCCTTGCCGAGACTACGGTCCGGACGTTCCGGGAAGTTGTCCGGATCAAGTGTGCTTGCGCCTGTCATGTTGCCTCCAAAACGTTGGTTTATCCATGGGGACAGGCTAACGTTTTTTGCGGCATCGCGTCGCCGCGCAGGAGCTCAGAATGCGCGCCGCATCCCCAGGTTGATCGCCCCGCCGCCGCCATGGCGTACGTTGGCGTTGCGGATGCCGCTCTGCTGCTGGATGTGCGAATACGCGGCGTAGAAATCCAGCTTGCGCGAGATGGCGTAGGTCGCCCCGACCGCGATCTGGCGCGCGTCGCGGTTGGCCGGGTCGCGGTCGTTCTTGCGGATGTAGGAAGCCAGCAGCGTGGTCGCATGGCTGACCGGCACCGCCACCCCGGCCAGCACGTCGCGGCTGTCGGTGGACGGGATGCCGGCGATGCCGGCGCCGTAGGGATTGTCCGGGTTGAACAGCGGCGAGCTGCCCCAGCCGCGGTTGGCGCTGTAGGCCGCGTAGGCGGTGCCCCAGTCGAAGCGCATGTTGGCGGCGATGATGGAATTCTTCGCGGCCATGCTGATGTCGACCGGATTGATGCGGGTGACCTTGGCCACGTTGCGGTTCTGGTGCGCCGCGCGGATCGTGAAGGGGCCGGCCTTGAAGCCGACCGTCATGCCCCAGGCACGGCCCGAGGGCGAGCCGTCGATGTCGCCCTTGCCCCAGGACGATCCGGCCGTGAAGCCATTGAAGCGGCCCTGGTAGATGACGCTGTCGCTGCTGCGGCGCGCGTCCTCGGCGCCGCTGCCGCTGCCGGCCAGGCCGCCGTGGAACGGATCGCCGACGTCGCTCAGCGTACGGAAATCGAGGTTGTACTGGCGGCCCGCGCTCAGCAGCTGGGCTTCGCTGGTACGCCGCTGCTGGGCCTCGTGTGCGGTTTCCAACGTGAAAATTGCCGGCCCTTCGCCGGTACGGCCGGTGCCGGCTCCGCCCTGGGCGGGCACTGCCTTGCCGGCGCTGTCCGCGGACGGCGCCGCGCAGCCCTTGCCGCAGCCGGCTTCCCTGACCTCCTTCAGCGCCTCGCGCGCACCGGTGCTCCCGTCGGGAGCAGCCGCGTTCTCGGCCGAGGCGCACGCCGCGCTCGCTCCGAGCACGGCGCATGCGACGATTGACATCTTCATGGCGTCATTCCCTCTCTGATGCCATCATTGCCTTCTTTGACGAACTGATCTGTCTAATATCTCACATAAAACAGCGTCGTCCATACCTTTGCTTCTGAGCCGAACTTTCCCGCTTGCTTAAGGTTCTACACCGTAGAATGAGTGGGCACAAGAGGCTTTCACAAAACCGGAGGAGACCCATGTCATTTGTTGTCCGCACGCTGCCGATTCTTGCCGTGGCCTTCAGCGCCGCCTTCAGCCCGCTTCCCGTACAGGCCCAGCAGCCGGCCGCGGCGCCGATGAGCCACGTGGCGTGGTCGCGCAGCGCCAACATCTATGAGGTGAATATCCGGCAGTACACGAAGGAAGGCACGTTCAATGCATTCGCCCAGCACCTGCCGCGACTGCGCAAGATGGGCGTGGACATCCTGTGGCTGCTGCCGGTCCACCCCATTGGCGTCAAGAACCGCAAGGGCACGCTCGGAAGCTACTACGCGGTGCGCGACTACACCGCCGTGAACCCGGAATTCGGCAGCATGGACGACTTCAAGCGCCTCGTGAAGCAGGCGCAAGGGCTCGGCATGCGCGTCATCATCGACTGGGTGGCCAACCACACGGCCTTCGACAACCCGTGGACGGTGCAGCACAAGGACTGGTACCTGAAGGATGCCAAGGGCGACCTGTTCCCGGTCACCTATACCGAGGGAGCGGAACCCGAGTACTGGACCGACGTCACCGGCCTCGACTGGAAACAGCCGGGCCTGTGGAAAGGGATGACCGAGGCAATGGCGTTCTGGGTACGCGAGACCGGCATCGACGGCTTCCGTTGCGACGTGGCGGCCAAGGTGCCGACCGCCTTCTGGGAACAATTGCGTGTCGAGCTGGAACGGATCAAGCCGGTGTTCATGCTGGCCGAGGCCTGGCAGCCGGAGCTGCACACGCGCGCATTCGACATGAGCTATGGCTGGGATACCCTGGGCGTCTTCAAGGACATCGCCAAGGGCAAGGCCGATGCGCGGGCGCTGCGCACCCTGTTCGAGCAGCCGCCGGTGGCCTACCCGGAGCACGCCTACCGCATGCGCTTCACCAGCAACCACGACGAGAATTCCTGGCACGGCAGCGACCCGGAACACTACGGACCGGCCTTCCAGGCGATGGCGGTGCTGGCGGCGACGCTGCCGGGCATGCCCCTGATCTACGGCGGGCAGGAAGCCGGGCTGGACAAGCGCCTGGAATTCTTCGAGAAGGACCCGATCGCGTGGCGCGAGCATCCCAACGCGGCGCTGTACACCTGGCTGCTCAAGCTCAAGCATGACAACCCGGCGCTGTGGAATGGGCAGTATGGCGGGACGATGCGGGTGCTCGAGACCGGAAACGACAAGGTGTTTGCGTTCAGGCGGCAAAAGGATGGGAATGCCGTGGCAGTAACCGTGAACCTGTCGGGGGCGCAGCAGCAGTATGCGCTCCCCGGCGCCGCGCAGAAGGCGACGCTGGGTGCGTGGGAGTACCGGGTGTCGGCGCCCGCGCAGTAGGCGCCCCGGGTGCCCGTCGCGGCTAGCGCCGCAAGCCGGCGAACGCCGCCGGCTCCCACTCGCGCAAGGCCAGCAGCAGACCGGTGCCGCGCCGCTGCGGCAGCGGCGCCGCCAGGCTTTCCTCGTGCAGCTGCGCGAAGCGCGCCCGCAGTTGCCGCAGTTCGCCCTGCAGCTTGGCGCGCGCACTCTCGGTAAGCATGCCGTGCACGAAGTCGAGCGCGTCGCCCGGCTGCCCGAAGGCGCTGTCGATGAATTCAGGCATGCCCTGCTCGCGGAAGTACTGGCGGATCGGCCCGCCCGGCAGCCAGTCGAAGTCGCGCGCCACGTTCAGGCGGATGCGGTTGCCCGGCAGGAGCGTGATTAGCGCCAGGCGGTCGAGGCGCAGCAGCAGCTGCACGCATTCGGCTTCGCTCAGGCGGTAGGCCTGCAGCATCTCGGCCATGGTCCAGTGGTTCAGCGCGCACACCGCCACCAGCAGCAGGCGCGCATCGGAGACCAGCTCGCGTTCCTGCGCCGGATTCAAGGTACGCAGCCGCTGATGGCCCTGCCCCGCTTCCTGCGCCAGCTCGGCCAGCGTCAGGCCCAGCAAGCCGCAGATCTCGACCAAGCGCTCGAGCGTGAACTGCTCGGTGGCGAACAGGCGCTTGACGCTCGGCTCGGACAGATCGAGGGCTTCGGCGACGTCGCGGTAGGTCTTGCCCTGCTGTTTGAGTTCGCGCTTGAGGGTGGCGATGAGTTGGGTGATTTCGGACATGCGGGCGATGGTAGCAGTATCAGACCTCGGCCGCGAGCGCGATGCCGTTCTTGCCGGTGCGCTTGACCGCGTACATCGCATGGTCGGCGCGCGCCAGCCAGGCGTCGATGTCCACCGGGTCTTCCGGCAGGTGCAGCGCGATGCCGATGCTGGCGCCGACCGTCACGGTGGCGCTGCGCAGCACGTACGCTTCCTTGAGGCGTTCGAGCAGCTTGTGCGCGGTGTCTTCGGCGTGCAGCGCGTCGGTCAGCATCTCCAGCACCACGACGAATTCATCGCCGGCCAGGCGCGCCACCATGTCGGTCTTGCGCACGCCCTGCGCCAGGCGCTCGCCGAACTGGCGCAGCAGCTCGTCGCCTTCTTCGTGTCCGTGGTTGTCGTTGACCGCCTTGAAGCCGTCCATGTCGAGGAACAGCAGCGCGCACGGACGGCCCACGCGGCGCGCGCGGCTCATCGCCTCGGGCAGCGCCGCCAGCAGCGCGCGCCGGTTCGGCAGGCCGGTGAGCACGTCGCGCAGCAGGAGCGCCTGCAGTTCGGCGGTGCGCTCGGCCACCGCCAGCTCGAGGCGCTCGTTCATGGCCAGCAGCGCCTTGCGGTGCGCGACCTCGCTGTGCACCAGTTCGCGCATCGTGCGCGACAGGATCTGGGTCTCGAGGAAGCCATCCACCGGCGGGATCGGCGGCGGCTCCTTGCCGCTTCGCGTGGCTGCGGTGATCCCTTCGATCGCCTCGCGCAGCTTTGCCATCGGCCGCACCAGGTGGCGCGCCATCAGCGCCGCGGCGCCGGCCAGCGCCAGCGCCAGCAGCGCGCTCCAGCCGAGCATGCGCTGCTTCAGGTCCTCCGCGCCGGCCAGCGCCCGGCCCTCGGTCTGGCGCACCAGCACGGTCCAGCGCGGCGCGGCCGGATCGCGCATGTCGCCGGTCTGGCTGTAGCCGGTGAGGTAGGCGCGCCCGTCCGGCCAGACCTCGCGCAGCGCTCCGGTCTGCCCCTGCTGCGCCAGGCGCAGGCTGGCGGTGTGCACTTTCGTTTCGACCAGCGGCGCCGGACCGAGCATGACGGTGCCGTCGTCACGGATCACGAAGATCTCGGCGCCGTACTCGCGCAGCGCCGGCGTGAGCAGCGTGCGCGCATGGCTGCGCGCCCATTCCCAGCTCAGGTGCAGGCCGAGCACGGCGACCGGCTTGCCGCCGGCATCGACGATCGGGCCGGAGGTGTCGACGAAGCGCCAGGGGTCGGGCTTGCGCGGCAGGATCTTCTCGAGCAGCAAGGCAGGATGGTAGTCGGTGGCGACCACGCCGCGCATGCCGGCGGTGAACCAGGGACGCTTGCCGACGTTGGCGCCCTCCAGCATGCGGCCGGTTGAGGCCACCACCTTGCCGTCGAGGTCGGCGATGCCGATCCAGGCGTAGTCGGGGAAGCTGCGCTGCAGGCTTTCGAGTACCGCCCGGGTCGCGTCGGCATCGCTCGAATAGCGCACCTGCGGCAGTTCGGCCAGCAGGCGGGTGTCGCGGGTAGCCTGCTCGATCACGCGGTTGAGCGAATCGCGCATCTGCCAGGAGAGCTGCTGCAGGCGCAGCTGGGCCTCTTCGCGCGCCTGGCGCACTGCAAAATGGTTCACCAGCGCCAGTTGCAGCGCGACCGTCAGCGCGACCGTGGCGCAGACGGCCAGGGTCATCAGGCTGGACAGGCGCATTTTTCCGAAGATGCCGCTCATGAACGAATGATTGCGATGGAATTCAAATAGCCGACTATTCTAACTAGTTTCCTAAAATTAATTAAATAACTATCGGCATCATTTATTGTTGACGCATCAATTTTTTGCGGCAACGCAACAAAAAAGCACGTTCAGTTCGAAATTGTGCCCTACCGGCCACAGTCGCCCCTGCCGGTGTAGCATGACCACGCCATGACCATTTCCGGGACATCGATGAAAACAGCACTGTGCGTGTCGGCCTGCCTGCTCTCCGGATGCGCGGCTGCGCCTTCGGTTTCTCCCGTTTCCGACGATGAAGTACGCCGCGTGATGGCGCGCGAGAACGTGCAGGGACTGGCGCTGGCGACCATCGACCGCGGCCGGGTCGTCAGCGTGCAAGCCTACGGCATGCGCAGCGTGGAACGCGGCCTGCCGCTCACGCCGCAGACGGTGATGTATGGCGCTTCGCTCACCAAGGCTGCCTTTGCCTACATGCTGCTGCAGCTGGTGGACGAAGGAAAGCTCGACCTCGACGCGCCCTTGCCCGCCCTGCTGCCGCAGCCCCTGCCCGCCTACGACAGGCAGCCATGGGATTTCTCCGATCTCGCGCACGACGAACGCTGGCGCCGGCTGACGCCGCGCATCCTGCTCACGCATTCGTCCGGCTTCGCCAACTTCCGCTGGCTGGAGCCGGACCGCAAGCTGCGCTTCCACTTCGATCCGGGCGCGCGCTACGCCTATTCGGGCGAAGGCTTCTACATCCTGCAACTGGTGGTCGAGCGCGGCCTGGGCCTGGACACGGGCAGGGAAATGCAGCGCCGCGTGTTCGACCGCTTCGGCATGCGCAACACCAGCATGCAGTGGCGCGCGGATTTCGCCGACAACCTGGCCGACGGCTACACGCTGGACGGCAAGATGGAGCCGCACGACGAGCGCAGCCGCCCGAGCGCGGCGGGTTCGATGGACACCACCATCGAGGACCAGGCGCGCCTGTGGGCAGGTATCGTACGGGGAGACGGATTGAGCGCGGCAGCGCGCGCCATGCTGGTGCAGGCCTGGCTGCCGATCGGCTCCGCCGCCCAGTTCCCGACGCTCGCCGCGCCCAGGGCCATCTGGCCGCAGTCGCTGGCGGCGGGCCTGGGCGTGGTGAGCTTCCGCGACCGCAGCGGGCCGGCGTGGTTCAAGGGTGGGCACAACGACAGCACCGGCAACATGGTGCTGTGCCTGGAGCGCGGCCAGCGCTGCGTGGTGGTGCTGGCCAACGACGTGCGCGCCGAGCGGATCTATCCCGAGCTCGCCCGGCGGGTGCTGGGCGAGACGGACATGCCGTGGCGCTGGGAATACGGCTGGTACCAGCCGTAGAGGCTCTTAGTTGCCAAAATAACGGCCCGGGCGGTGCCATGCCATGACCATGCTGCTCATGGCGATCGCGCTCAGCGAGGACCAGCCCACCAGTTCGGGCGACACGATGGCCAGCGCCGCCAGCAGGATCACGGCGTCGATCGCCACCTGGGTGCGGCCGGCATTGATGCCGTAGCGCTTCTGCAGCCATAGCGTGACGATGCCGGTACCGCCCACGCCGGCGCCATGGCGCGCCAGCGCCAGGATGCCCATGCCGCAGAAAGTGCCGCCGCCCAGGGCCGCGACCATCGGGTGGATGTGGCCGATCACCAGGCCATTCGGCATCAGCTTGAGCATGGCCATGATCAGGATGCTGCCGGCCAGCGACTTGATGGTGAAGCGCGCGCCCATGAACAGGTAGCCGAACAGGAAGAACGGCAGGTTGATGAGCATGAACAGCAGGCCGACCGAATAGCCGGACACGTAGGACGTCAGCAGCGAGATGCCGGCCACGCCGCCCGTGATCAGGCCGGCGGCCTGCAGCAGCAGGACGCCCATCGCGACGAACAGCACGCCAACCAGGATGCCGTAGACGTCGTCGAACAGGGTATGCGGCTTGATCGAGACCACGTTCTTGCCCTGGGCCGCCTGCGTTTGCAAGGCGCCCTGCATCATCGCGCCACCTCAGTACCCGACACATGCGCCGACGCATGCAGGACGCATCCGTCAAATCGGTAGAAAGTCGAGCCGGGCAGGAGATGATGCTTCATTTTCCTCACTATGCGTGTACAAAGTCGGGGGAGTCAGCGCTGCCGGAAGATGGCACTTGTGGTGGCAAGATCCGGGAACGTGGAAGGTACGGCTGGGTAGAGGCCGCCATTATTACCGATGTTGCACCGCAATGAAACTTCGCGTTCCGCATGTCAGCCATTCATGCGACGCATAACTCCGCATGAGGGGCGGCCTGCCGGACCGCCCCTTCTTGCCAGGCTTATTTGTACAGTACCTCCGGCAGCCACATGCCGATCGCCGGGAAGGTGTAGAGCAGGATGATCCCCAGCACCTGCAGTCCCATGAAGGGCAGCATCCCCAGGAAAATCTGGTTCAGCGTCACATGCGGCGGCGAGACGCCCTTCAGATAGAACGCCGACATCGCCACCGGCGGCGACAGGAAGGCGGTCTGCAGGTTCATTGCCACCAGCAGGCCGAAGAACAGTGGATCGATGTTGAAATGCTGCAGCAGCGGCACGAAGATCGGCATGAAGATCACGATGATCTCGGTCCATTCCAGCGGCCAGCCGAGCAGGAAGATCACCACCTGGGCCAGGATCATGAACTGCACCGGCGTCAGGTCCATGCCCAGCACCCAGTCGTTGATGATCTCCTGCCCGCCCAGCAGCGCGAACGCGGCCGAGAAGATGCTTGATCCCACGAACAGCCAGCAGACCATGGCCGTGGTCTTGGTGGTAAGGTGGGCCGACTCGCGCAGCAGCTTGAAGTTGAAGCGGCGGTAGGCGATCGCCAGGATCAGCCCGCCGAAGGCGCCCATCGCCGCCGCCTCGGTCGGCGTGGCCAGGCCGAACACGATGCTGCCCAGCACCGCCAGGATCAGGATCACCAGCGGGAACAAGGAGCCGAGCAGCATCTTGAAGATCTCGAGGCGCGCGAAGCTGAAGAACACGTAGAAGATGGCCAGCGCCGCAGCCACCACGGCAAACGTGATCCAGTAGGCCCTGGACGCCGGCTTGGCGACCGGCTCCGGCGCGGCCGCGGGGACCGCCACGTCGGCGGCCGCTGCGACAGGCGTTGCGCCGGCTGCCGGGAGCGGCGTCGCCTCCCCTTCCACCGGCGGCTCGGCCAGTTCTCCCTCGGCGGGCGGCTCCTGCAAGCCGCCCTCCTCGACGCTTGCCGCGCTGTCGAATTCCTGCTGGGCGCCCATCTCGACCAGCTCCGTTCGGGGAGCATCCGGCGCGGTGACGATCCGGTAGCTCAGGCCCATGACGGCGGCAAAGGCCAGTGCCGGCAGCAGTGCGACGGCTAGGTTCGACGCCAGGGTGCGGCCCGGGACATCGGCGCCGCGCCGGCCCTTGAAGGCGCGCACCAGGGCCGGCACCGCGCTCTTGCCGTAGGCGCCGGGGATCGCCTGCGTATAGGCCGGCAGCGCGACGACGCGCTCGGATGCCGGCAGCGGCGGCGCCATGCTGGGCTTGAGCTTGGCGATGATCAGCACGTAGCCGACATACAGCGCCGCCAGCATGATCCCCGGGAAGAAGGCGCCCGCATACAGCTGGACCACCGAGACCCCGGCCGTCGCCCCGTAGACGATCAAGAGCACCGAAGGCGGAATCAGGATGCCCAGGCAGCCCCCCGCCGTGATGCAGCCTGCCGTCAGCTGGGTGCTGTAGCCCGCCTTGAGCATGGCCGGCATCGCCAGCAGGCCCATGAGGGTGACCACGGCGCCGACGATGCCGGTGGCGGTGGCGAACACCGCGCAGGTGACGATGGTCGCCACGGCCAGGGAGCCGGGCACGCGCGCCATCGCCAGGTGCAGGCTCTTGAACAGCCGCTCGATCAGGTTGGCGCGCTCCACCAGGTAGCCCATGAAGATGAACAGCGGGATCGAGATGAGCACGTCGTTGGCCATCACCGAATAGGCGCGCTGCACCATCAGGTCGAGCGTCTGCTGCGCCGCCAGGTCGGGGTTCTGGCTGTGGTAGGCGAACCAGGCGAACATGACGCCCATGCCCATCAGGGTGAAGGCGGTGGGGAAGCCGAGCATGATGGCCACCACCACCAGCGCCAGCATCAGGAGGCCCAGGTGGCCATTCGTCATGTCGGCGGGCGCCGGCATCAGGACGAACAGGGCGATGACGATCGCCACCAGGATCGACAGGCCGAACCAGATTTCCTTCCTCATGGCGTGCGCTCCCCTGGTGCGTTCACCGTGGCCTTGAGCTTGTCGACGTCGACCTCCTCGACGTCGGCCTCGCGCGCGGGCCATTCTCCATTGCGCAGGCAGACGATGCAGCGCACGATCTCGACGAAGCCCTGCAGCAGGAGCAGGACGCCGGCGAAGGGAATCACCATCTTGAAGGGATACAGCGGCGGGCCGTTGGCGGTGAGGGTCGAGTGTTCGCGGATGGCGAGCGACTCGGCCGCGTAGGTATAGCCGGCCCAGACCAGGGCCACCACGCCGGGGATGAAGAAGACGAAGTACAGGATCAGGTCGAGGCTGGCCTGCAGGCGCGGCGGGAAGAAGCTGTACAGCACGTCGCCGCGCACGTGGCCGTTCTTGGCCAGCGTGTAGGCCCCGGCCATCATGAAGGCGGCGCCGTACATCATGATCATCAGGTCGAAGGCCCAGGGGTTGGGGGTGTTCAGGGCGTAGCGTGCGAAGACTTCCCAGGTGATGAGAAAGGTGAGCGCGACGATCAGCCAGGAGAAGGCTTGGCCGACCCAGCTGCTGACCCGGTCGACGAACAACAAGACGTTTTGCATGGAGCTGCTCCGGTCGAACGAACAGGGCCCACCCCTCGTCATGAAGGGCGGGCACACGGTTGGCTAGGGGTAGCGCTTACGCCTTCTTGGCCGGCGCCCTGCGACCGAAGTAGTGGTTGTAGGCCATGCGGCGCGGGTTGTTGGTGTCCATGTCCCACTTCATCGCGCGCTCGGCGAAGGCGCGCATCGAGGCCTCGACCTTCTTGAACAGCGGATTGTCGGCGCCCTTCTTGGCCACCACCTGGTCCCACACGGCCAGCTGCGCCTGCAGCACCGAGTCCGGCGTCTTGTAGAACTTGACCCCGTTCTGGGACTGCATGCCGGCGTAGTCCTTGGAATAGCGGTCGACCGCCTTCCAGGACATGTCGCTTGACGCCGCCTCGACGGCGTTCTCGATGATCGCTTTCATCTTGGCCGGCAGCGCGTCGTACCTGGTCTTGTTGAAGGTAACCTCGAACTGCTCGGAGCTCTGGTGGAAGCTTTGCAGCATGCAGACCTTGGATACGTCCGGGAAGCCGAGCACCCGGTCGGAGCTGGCGTTGTTGAATTCGGCGCCGTCCAGCAGGCCGCGGTCCATGGCCGGCACGATCTCGCCGGCCGGCAGCGCGTTCACCGCCGCGCCCATGGCCGTGAACATGTCGATCGCTAGGCCGTTGGTGCGGAACTTCAGGCCCTTCAGGTCTTCGACCTTGCTGATCGGCTTCTTGAACCAGCCCAGCGGCTGGGTCGGCATCGGGCCGGTGAGGAAGGAGACGACGTTGGCGCCGATGCTCTTGTACAGCTCGGCCAGCAGCGCCTTGCCGCCGCCGTACTTGTGCCAGGCCAGCACCATGTTGGCATCCATGCCGAAGGCCGGGCCCGAGGTCCACAGCGCGATGGCGCTCTGTTTGCCGTAGTTGTAGCCCATGACGCCGTGGCCGCCGTCGAGGGTGCCCTTGGAGACTGCGTCGAGCAGGCCGAAAGCGGGAACGACGGCGCCGGCGGGCAGCACCTCGATCTTCAGCTCGCCGCCGGTCATGTCGTTGACCTTCTTGGCGAAGTCGAGGGCGTATTCGTGGAAGATGTCCTTGCTAGGCCAGGTACTCTGGAAGCGCATCTGCTTCGGCGTTTGGGCGGTGGCGATCATCGGGACCGCGAGGGTGGCGCCGGCGGTGCCGGCGGCTGCGGTGCCGAGGAACTTGCGGCGGGTGGATGCTGGCTTCTTTGAATCGTCGTTACGCTGCTTCATCGTCTGTCTCCTGGTTGGTTTTTTACACGATTGAATCGCTACACGTACAACAGCTGGCTTGGGGGGGTGGACTTCTCCTTCTGTAAATATCTGCATGCCGACTCGCAGCATGGGCTTGTTTCCTTACGGATTTCTTACATGTGGCTTACGAGGATCGGGCCGTTTTATTTTTCTGTCAAGCATCACTGTTTTCGGACCGCCGTCCGGATGCAACAGCGGCTTCCGGAACCGGCTGCCTGCAAAGCGCGTGCAAGGCGCGACGCGCCTGTGCACTCTCAAACCGAACAAGCAAATGAGGGGCTACGATCCAGACGTTTGGCTTACTACAGGAGGAGACGATGCATCCTGCATGCGCCATGCGCATATGCCTGCTGGACAGGACCAACCTGAACGAAAGCTACCAGCATTCCGTCCTGATATCGGCCCTGCGCAGTATTGCCGCTCTTCAAGTGGTCGCCGCTCATCTCCGCGGCGAACTGTTCCCGAGCCTGAAAACAGTGGCCGACCCATCGCTCTGGTACCAGGGACTGGCTTTCTTCACCGGGTTCTCGCACATTGCCGTCGTGATCTTCTTCCTGCTGAGCGGCTGGCTCGTCGGCGGCAGCCTGCTGAACAAGCTGGGCGAGCCCAACTGCATGATGTCGTATGCGATCGATCGGCTCACGCGCATGTGGATCGTGCTGGTGCCGGCCTTCGTGCTCACGCTGGCGATCGGCACGATCACGCAGACGGTCGACCCGGGCCTGATCAGCTATGCGCCGGACAATGAATATTCGTGGAGCACGTTCTGGGGCAATCTGTTCGGCTTGCAGGGCATGGCAGTCCCTCGCTTCGGCGGCAATTTCTCTTTGTGGAGTTTGTCGAACGAGATGTGGTATTACGCCCTCTTCCCGCTGCTGCTGTTGCCGGTCATCGGGCAGCGCGGCATCACGAAAGCGGCCGGCCTGGCCGCCTGTGCGCTCATCGGCTACCTGCTGCTGTTCGACCTGATGCTGTATTTCGTGATCTGGCTGCTGGGCGTGCTGTTCTCGCGGATCCGCATCGAACTGGGCCGCGCCGCGCGCTTCCTGTTGATCGTCGTGATCCTTGGGCTGGCCGTCCATTTCCGGCTGAGCGGCAGTATCGGCACCCTGGTAGCGGCGACGTTTGCCGAAGACCTGCTGTTCAGCGTGCTCTTTCTTTGCCTGCTGTCGAGCCTGCAGTTTCCCGCGGATCGCGCACGCATCGGGAACCGGCTGGCGAACATTGCCGGACTGCTGGCGCCGTTCTCGTTCACGCTGTATGTGATCCACTACCCCTTGATCTACCTGGCCGAATTCCTGCATGACCCGATCGGGACGCAGATCCTGTCGACCAGCGATCCGGCGTCCCTGCTTGTTTACGCAGGGCTGTTCTTCGCCATCGTGGTGTTCGCCTACCTCTTCCACCTGCCGTTCGAGGCACATACCTACCGGCTGCGGCGCTTCGTCAAACGGATGGTGCTGGCGCCTGTGCCCGAACCCTCCTACAGCCAGAGGTGACAAGGGCAAGCAGGAGCCGGCCGGTTAGCCTTGCGGACTCTCGGTCATTTGCTGGCAGTACTTGATGAGGTTTTCCGGCAGATCAGTTGGGCACACCCCGCATTGCTTATTGCCGGGAACCGCGTAATCGATAAATTTGGGATACGGCAGCTCGAGTTCCGCCATGATCTGCCGGAACTCTTCGACCGAGCGGTCCCCACCGAGACGGGGATTGCGCTGCTTTTCCTGCATCACCGAAGACACCCGCCTTTTCTGGTAGTCGTGCGCCGGGTAGACGAGTGTTTCGTCAGGCAGCGCGAACAGCTTTCCCCGCACGCTGTGATAGAGCGCATCAGAGTCGCCCTGCTGGAAGTCGGTCCGCCCGCATCCCTCGATCAGCAAGGCGTCGCCCGTGAATACACGGTCGCCCAGGACGTAGGCAAAATGTCCCGACGTGTGGCCCGGCGTATGCAAGGGCTCGAATTGCATCGATCCGATCCTGAATGGCACGCCTTCCTCCAGCTGGACGTCCGCACAATCGACGCGCTCCGCGGCCGGCGCCGCGATCCTGCTCCCAACCCGCTTCTTCAGTTCGAGCGCAGCCGTGATGTGGTCGGCATGGACGTGGGTGTCGATGCTGTACGCCAGCGTCAGGCCCAGGCGGCTCAACTCCTCCAGATCGCGTTCCACCGTCACGATCACGGGATCGACCAGGACCGCCTGCCCGGTTTCGGGACAGCCGATCAGATAGGTATATGTGCTCGACAAGGGTTCGAAAAGCTGACGGAAGATCATGCGCTTCTCCTCGACATGCAGGGCTGACAAAGTATAAGACGCCGACACGTTGTCCGGCGCAGCGCTGCGCTAGCGCGAAGCGCCGCCGGGTTCATTTTTCGTGTCCTTGAACAGCGTCTTGGCGCGCATGCCGGTGCGGCAAAAACCCAGGATCGGCTTGGGCGCGGCCGCGTACAGCGCGACGAAGGCCGCGCGATCGGCGTCCGTGATCCGCCCCGGCACCACCGGCAAGTGCACGACCTCGACGCCGTGACGGCGCGCCTCGGCGGCGATCGCTGCGAACGGCGGCTGGTCGCCGGCCTCGCCGTCCGGGCGGTTGCACACCAGGGTGGCGAAACCCTGCTCCTTCAACCCTGCGACGTCGGCAGGCGCGATCTGCGCGGCGACGGCGTAGTCCTTGCAGAGATAACGGATGTTCATGCTGTCCCCCAGGGAATCAAAAAAAGAAAACCATATTATATTGAAAGATATATTGTCTTTCGATATAATGTAAAACAGTAGATTGAATGAGGTGCTTCCATGCCAGACACGCAACAACTCGATTTGCAGCAGATGCGCCATGCCGCCGCACAGGCCTGCGCGCTCCTGAAGGTTTTGGGCAATCCCGACCGCCTCCTGCTGCTGTGCCAGCTGAGCCAGGGCGAATACGCAGTCGGCGAGCTCGAGACCCTGCTGGGCATCACGCAGCCCACCCTGTCCCAGCAGCTCGCCGTGCTGCGCGAAGAACAGCTGGTCAGCACCCGGCGCGAAGGAAAACAGGTTTTCTACCGGATCGACAGCGAGGCAGCGCTGGCGCTCATGCAGGTGCTCTACCAGCAGTTCTGCCTGCCAAACCAAGGAGTCAAACCATGAACATCGACTGGGTCCATTTCACCCCCTGGAGTTCGCTCGCCGGCGGCTTGACCATCGGCGCCGCCGCTGCGGCCTTCATCCTGCTCAACGGCAGGATTGCCGGCATCAGCGGCATCCTCGGCGGCCTGCTACGGCCATCCGCCGGCGACGTCGGCTGGCGCATCGCCTTCGTGCTCGGCCTGATCGCCGCGCCGCTCGCCTATGGCGCCGTGCACACCCTGCCGGTGCCGACCGTCGATGCCGGCGAACTCACCCTGGTGGCCGCCGGCCTGCTGGTCGGCGTGGGAACGCGTTACGGCGCCGGATGCACCAGCGGCCACGGCGTATGCGGCCTGTCGCGCCGCTCGCCGCGTTCGCTGGCCGCCACCGCGGCCTTCATGCTGGCCGGCTTCGCCACCGTCTTCGTGGTACGCCATCTGCTCGGATAAGGAGAATGACCATGCACATCCTGACAGCACTGCTCATCGGACTGCTCTTCGGCATCGGACTGATCGTGGGCGGCATGAGCGATCCCGCCAAGGTCCTCGGCTTCCTCGACCTCGCCGGCAACTGGGATCCCTCGCTCGCCTTCGTCATGGGCGGCGCGATCCTGGTGAGCGCGCCGGCGTTCTGGTTCGCGGCCAAGCGCGAGCGCGCGCTGCTGGGCGCGCCCATGCGCCTGCCCACCGCGACCCGGATCGACCGCCGTCTCGTGCTCGGCTCGCTCGCCTTCGGCGCCGGCTGGGGCCTGGCCGGCTATTGCCCGGGTCCGGCACTGGCCTCGCTCGCCACCGGCGGCGCGAAGCCGCTGGTGTTCACGATCGCCATGGTGGCCGGCATGGCGATCTTCGAGCTGGTCGAGTGGGCCCGCGCCAGCCGCATCGCCCGGAGCGCCTGAGCCATGCCTGCGCCAGCCCCCATCCGGCCAACAGGCGTTCGGCGGAGGACGTCATGCTGACCGCCGCCGCGCTCGGTCTGGTCGTCGGCCTGATCCTGGCGCTGACAGGCGCCGGCGGCGGCATCCTCGCGGTTCCGCTGCTGGTCTTCGGCACTGGCGCCAGCGTCGCCGAAGCCGGCCCGATCGGCCTGCTCGCGGTGGGCATGGCGGCCGCGCTCGGCGCTGTGCTGGGCCTGCGCGCCGGCATCGTACGCTACCGCGCCGCCCTGCTCATCGCCGCCGCCG